>JBGUED010000317.1:0-3594 GCA_041821525.1 Candidatus Aminicenantaceae bacterium
GAGACCTTCAGCCACTGCCTGTTCCCGCGCAACCAATGGCCGCCCAAAGTCTGGAGCCACGACCTGGCCTACTGGACTACCGAGGGAAAATTCGTCACCGCCGCTTACGGCCTGCGCAACCGCATGTCGATCCTGGTGGAAACGCCGGGCGATCCCAGCTTCGAGCGCAAGATCTACGCGCACTATGCGCTGGTAACAGAGCTCCTGGAGTACACCAACCGTCACGGCCGTGAGATGCAGGAAGTTTGCCGGGCGGCGGACCAGGAAGTGGTGGACACGATCAAGACACAAGCGGCAACTGGGGAGCTTAATAATTTCATAGCGGGCAAGTACGAATCCTGGGGAACGATCGACCTGCTGGCCTATCCGGAAAACGCATATGAATACATCCCTGGGACGAGCGTGCAGCGCCCCAGGCCCGGTACGATCGATGGCCCTCCCCAGGTCATCGAAGGTGTGGAGCATCTCACAAAACCAGTGGGAACCCGGGAGGCGACAATCCCCCGAGGCTACCTCATTCCGGAAAATCTGGATCACATCGTGGACAAGCTCCGGCTCCAACACCTCGAGATCAAGAGCCTGAAAGAACCCATCACAGTGAAAGGTGAGGAGTTTGTCATCGACGCGATGAAAACCATGCAGCGCGGCGGATATGCCATGACGGATCTCGAAGGCGAGTTCGTCCGATTTGAATCCAAGACATTTCCAGCAGGGACCTACATGATCGACCTGGCTCAGCCCCTCGCCAACCTGGCATTCTACTGCCTGGAGCCGGAGGTGGGAGACGGGCTGGCCGGCTGGGGATTCTTCAATGAGACTCTTCAAAGTCTCCTCAATGAGAAAGAGAAGGTGGTCTTCCCGGTGGTTAAGTATTTCGAAATAGTCGAGGACTCTCCCTAGTTCAAGGGCTCAATAGTAGACTATTTTTTACCTGCTCAGCCGATCAGCGATGCCTGGCCCAGTCTGTATCCCTATAGACCTGTTCCAGCTCCTTCCAGAATTCTTTCATTTCGCAGGCCATAAGGACCATGTCCTGAGTCGCTCCGGTGAGATCGTGAAGATAATCCGGCACCATCAGCTCTTCCCGGAAACCCAGTTTGCGGCAGATGTTTCGCGCTGCAATCTGAGGCCGCAGCATGCGCGTGACCAGCAGTTCGACATCCTTATCCAGGGCCATGAGGTAGAGCTCGCGCATCATGACCATTCCCAATCCCTTGTGCCGGAATCCTTCGGCCACAATGACCCTGATCTCCCCCTGATGCTTACGCCAGGCATCCGGGAAGATCTCCAGGGCCCCGGTGGCTGCGATCTTATCGTTGTCAAGGGCACCTCTGCGGAACAGGTATCCGCCTTCTGAGAGTTTGAGCCGCTGTTCGACCGCATCCCGATCGGTCACATCTACACGCAGATAACGGCGGTCTTCAGCCGGCAGCGCCAGATAGAAATCCATCAAAATATCCAGGTCATCCCCGGTCTGATCCCTGATCAAGACTTTAGTGCCGTCTTTGAGTATCTCTGCTTTTTCCATGGTAGCTCCTTCAATATAATTTATGATTCCGGGCAGTGCATGGGGCCTCAGTGCTTGAATGAACAAATGAATTGCTATTATTAAACATAGGGATATCAGACAGAATAGTCAAATCGACCAAACGATTGGGGACCAGGGTAGGAGGCTCCTATCCTGGTCCATTTCAGGCAGAGAGGACTAAGCGGTCGAAAGAGCCGTAGAGAAAACTAGCCTAAAACTCTGTATTTCACGATGCTGAGGAGTTCGTCTTCGTCAGATTCCTGGATGAAGATCCTGTCCCCGTGCGTGCCGATGATCCTGCCGCTCGTATTCAGATAGAAGTAATCCTGATACACTCCCTCCAGGTCAAAGACGTCGACGAGATAGCCCTTGTCTTCGTCCCGTGTAGAGGTCCGCACCCAGATCAAATCATTCACGACATAGATAGCACTGATGTCGTTGACAAATTCCGGGGGCGGCGGCCCCATCCTCTTCCCGTCTCGGCCGTATATACCCGGCCACCGATAATCCTCGGGCGGCTTTACGCGCCGGTATTTCCTGTGGAAGCTCCTGACGAGCGTCTGGGAGCCGACATCGAAGAGCTTGACCAGGTATTCTTCAGTATGAGTGATGATCCAGTAGCGGTCCTGGAAAAACGCACCAGTCAGCCTCCCCAGCCCCGACATCGCCCCTCCGGTCACAAAAAACTGGTAGGGCAGAGAAAGGTGTTCTTCCAGATTCTGTCCGGCCTGGTCCATAGAGATTAAAACATGCGGGGCATCAAAGACGTCCGGTTTATCTGCCACTTCAGGAGGCTCGTTCTTGACAAAGTAGAGCCGGCCGCCCGCCATGAATTTAAAATCCATGAAGATGGGTGCATCATGCAGGACGACCTCGTCAAGGAGCTCCCCGCCGAAGTCATATATCAGGAACTTGTCGGGATTGGATCCGATGACAAAGAGCTTGCTGTCATGGAAAGCATAATCCCGCAGGTAGATCATCTCTCCCGGGCCCTGCCCCTTCTTGAAGAAGTTGTGAAGAAAGCTGCCATCCTTGTCGAAACGCAGCATCAGGTCTCGGTCCGCCAGGAAGATCGAGCCGTCGGGGGCGACCTTCACGTTGTGAGGATACTCGAAAAAGAAATCTCCGCCCTCGTCGGTGATCCTCATCTCTTCCCGGATCTCCAGGATCCGCCCGGCATCTGCACTCCGAGGCTTGGCCGGATTCTCGATGACCTCCTGTGTCAACACTGGAGGGGAAAGCAGGGCCAGGAGCAGTATGAGCCGAATCCATCGTTTCATGTCACATCGCCTCCAGAAAAAGCAAACCAGATCTTCGGTGTCACATCACTGCCGTCCCGGCTGGAATATATCTGGAAGGTTTTTTACGAGGTACTCCTCGTACACCTGCATGCCGTCGGGCAGCTCGGTTATGGTGGCCAGTCCAAAATCATAGAATTCTGCGAGCCCGATGTCCAATCCCTCAGGCGGCAGGAGCACATACTGGAACCGGCCCTCTGTATCGAAGACATCGACCTCCAGTTCCTTGACACCAGAGACTCGCAGCACCGCCAGGTACCCTCCGGGAAGGAGCTTCATCCCCCGGATCGCAATAGCAGTATCCGGGTAGAACTTGAGCCTCCAGTCCGTGGGTTCCACCTCCTTATCATTCGTCAGCAGTTTCAGCTTATCCTCAGATGTCAGCTTCACCTTCGCATAGGGCCGGTGGATCACGCTCAGGATTTCGCCCTTCAGGTCTTTCACAAAGATATCATACTCCGTGTTGAGGGCCACATAGGCCCTCTCCAGCTCCCGGTCGCACACGTAGGCAATACGGGGTGTCCCCCAGATCTCGGCAAAGGCCGAGTTGCCCTCGCCCCAGATGATGCCCGTATTCTCGGCCCGGAACAATTCGTGCTCGATGACCTCTTCGCTATCCGGAGGGAATTCGACCACGGAGATCTTCTGTATCCATTCCGGCCGGCCGCCGAGCTGGTCTCCGGTGATAAACCTATTTTCGTCGACACAGAACTCGGGGAACCTGCGCAGCCTCCGCTCTTCGATGAAGCGTCCGGCCTTGTCGAATAT
>JBGUED010000318.1:0-3578 GCA_041821525.1 Candidatus Aminicenantaceae bacterium
GAGGCGAGTCGTTCACAGGCGCCAGCCCGGAATACAGGGAAGAGATGCTACGGCGGTTCGGTGTTCTCTACCAGAGCGGCGCGCTGTGGAGCTCGATGACGTTGGCGGAAAACGTCGGGCTCCCTCTCGGTGAGTTCACCGATCTAAGGCCAGCAGAGATACGAGAAGTAGCATCGCTGAAGCTGTCGCTGGTCGGCCTGAAGGGGTTCGAGGATTTTTATCCCTCGGAGATCAGCGGGGGGATGCGGAAGAGGGCGGGCCTGGCCCGCGCCATGGCCCTGGACCCTGAGATCCTCTTCTTCGATGAGCCCTCGGCCGGCCTGGATCCCATCAGTTCTCGCCGGCTGGACGACCTGATCCTGGAGCTCCGGAACAGCCTGGGCACCACGATCGTGATCGTGACTCACGAGCTGGCCAGCATCTTCGCCATCGGCGACAACTCGGTCTTCCTGGATCCGGAGACACGGACCATGATCGACCGCGGCGATCCCCGCACAATGAGGGAGGGATCCCCCATCGCCAAGGTGCGCGAATTCTTGAAACGAGGTGAAACATGAGTCGAGAGGCAAATCCCAAGATCGTGGGAGCCTTTGTCCTGGGTGCCCTGGCCCTGATCGTTGTGGTGTTCGTGATCTTCGGCTCGGGCCGGTTCTTCCAGCCCCTGAATGCCTGGGTGATGTTTTTCCAGGGGAACGTGAAAGGGCTCAAAATCGGTTCCCCGGTCCTGGTGCGCGGCGTGGAGATCGGCGCCGTTTCCTTTATCCAAGCCCTCATGGATCAGGAGGGAGAGCTGCTCGTCGAAGTCATCATCAAAACCCGGCCCAACACAGTGGAGGACATGTCAGATCTGCTGATCGATCTTCCCGACAAGGAAGCCGCGGATTTCCTGATCGAGCATGGTCTGAGGGCCCAGCTAAATTCGGTGAGCCTGGTCACCGGCATGCTCTACATCAAACTGGATTTTTTTCCCGAGACACCTGTCCGGCTCGTAGACCTCAACGACGACCACTTGGAGATCCCCACCATTCCCACCCCAGGCGAGCTGCTCCAGGACCGGCTGCTGGCCAGCCTGGAGAAGTTCGAGAAAATGCCCCTCCTGGAGATCACCGAAGAGCTGCACCAGGCGGTCATCGTCTTCCGGGAATCCCTGGGAGAGATCACAAAGATCGCCCAGGTCGTCAACGATATCGACATCCAAACGACTCTGACTCAGCTGAACCAGAGCCTGGAGGCAGTGGAAGGGCTCATGGCCAACCTCGACTCCCAGGTGGATCCGATAGCCAGCGAATTCGCGGCCACCGCCCAGGCCGCCCAAGACACCCTGCGGAGCATCGAGAAGGTCATGAAGGATCTTGAAAACTCCGCGGCCGAGGAACGCTATGAACTGCGCACCTTGCTCATGGAGCTCAGCAAGGCCAACCGCGCCGTTCGCGTCTTGGTGGACTACCTGCAGCGTAATCCGAAGTCCCTGGTTTGGGGAAAGAAGTGACGGGAGCGAGACAATGATGATAAAGAAAATGAGGATAAAGAGGACAATAAGGCTTCACAAGGCCACCCTCGGTTTGATCGTCCTAACCGCCTGTACCCTCCTTCTGCAGCCGGGCTGCAGCGGGACCAAGCCCTCGCGTTTCTACGTCTTGAGTCCCATGCCCCCGGGAGAGACTCCCGCCAACCAGGAGCTCTCCATCGGAGTCGGCCCCCTGAAGTTCCCCGATTTTCTGCTGCGCCCCCAGATCGTCACCCAGGCCAAGGCCAATCAGCTGGAATATGCCGAGTACGACCGGTGGGCCGAGCCCCTGGATGAGAACTTTGTCCGGGTCCTGGCCGGAAACCTAGCACACCTCGTCCCCACGGACCAGGTCCACATCTACCCCTGGCTGGAAACCCTACAGGTCCAGTACCAGGTTCTGCTCCAAGTCATACATTTCGGACACACCGAAAGCGGGCAGATCGAACTGACTATCAGCTGGAGTGTTTTGGAACACGCAAAGCGTGAACACCTCCTGCAGCGGCGTTCCACGTTCAGCCGCCCGGCGCCGGCCGCGGATCCCACGGACTATGCCGCGCTGGCCGCGGGAATGAGCGAGCTCATTGAAGAGTTCTCCCGCGAGGTGGCCCAAGCCCTAAAGGACATCCAGCGGCCCTGAAGGCTCACCGGTTCCTAAGGGGCTCCTAGGATGGACCCAAAAGAGGAGTCGTGAACTGAAGATCTTGATCATAAACCCCAACAGCGACGCGGTCATGACCGCCGAGATCCATAGGATGGCCCGGCAATACGCCCGGGGCCGTTTTACTGTCGAATGCGTATCCACACCCGGGGCTCCCAGGTTCATCGAGACCTACGCGGACATGGCGCTGGCGGAAAATGTCGACGACACGGCCGGGGAAACCCGATAACAAAGGGAAATAACCATGACGGATCAAACCGACAGCAGCATCTATTCCGGAGCCACTCCGGCCGAGATCGCCATGGATCTCCTTGAGCTTGTGAACTTCCAGGAGCAGGGGATCCCCATGGAGACCGTTACTCAACTGGTCCAGGAGCGGCTGGTCCCGCACCTGGTGAGGTACAACCTTCCGGAGTTTCACTCCCTGTACAACTTTCTCCCGGAAAAGGGGGCCCTGCTGGGTGGAGCTGTGGCCCTGCGCTACAACCAGGGGGTCACCAATTGGCAGGTCTCCCCTGGAGGAGTCATGCTGGAGGAGATGTGCGTGCAGGCCCTGTGCCAGCTCTTCGGATTTCCCCCTGAGTCCGATGCCACTTTCATGTACTGCGGCACCTATGCCAACCAGCAGGCGTTGTACATGGCGCTGCACCGCTACGCCCAGCAGCAGGGATTCGACCTGGCCGAACAGGGAGTTCAGGGATTCCAGGATCCGGGGCGGCTGGCGATCGTGGTCTCCCAGGACGCCCACTTCTCGCTCAAACATGGGGCCCGGATCCTGGGGTTGGGCGAGCGATCCCTGATCACGGTCCCGGTGGACGCAGACCGCTGCCTGGATGTGGAGGCTTTTCGAGCCATGCTCCCCGGCCTGCGGAAAGAAAGAGACATTTTCTGTGTGGTCACCACAGCCGGGACCACCTCGACCGGGTCTATCGATCCCATCCTGCCCCTGATCGAGATCTGTTCAGAGCTGGGGGCCTGGCTGCACGCAGACGGCGCCTATGGTTTCGCCTTCAGCCTGCTGCCTGAGCTGGAGGAGAGGTTCGCCGGGATCGAGCAGGCGGATTCAGTGACCTGGGACCCCCACAAGCAGTTTGGTGTGCCCATCCCGAGTTCTCTGTTATTCGCCAAGCACGGCGTGGAGTTCGAGCGCATGGCCATTTACGGGGAGTATTTCAACCGCCGGGACGACACCGAGCCCAACCCGGGATTGAAGTCTCCCCCATCCACCCGGCCCCTGGCCGCACTGCCCCTCGTGACCACCCTGCGCTTCCTGGGGATGCAAAAGATCCGGGAGCGGCTGCGCTCGCCCCTGCGGGCCATCCAGGCCACGATGAAAAAAATCCGTTTCAAGCTTCGTAAAAAGGAAAAAGAAGGCGAGCAGGATGATGTGTATGAAGCCTCCCGCAGAGC
>JBGUED010000319.1:0-3576 GCA_041821525.1 Candidatus Aminicenantaceae bacterium
CCGTTCGATGGCAACATCATCACCTGCGCCATCTCCGAGGTGCCTCCCCAGCTTTTCAAGCAAGTCCGGGAAGGGGGCAGGATCGTACTCCCCCTGGGAGAACCCAGTACATATCAGACCCTGTCTGTGATCACCAAAAAGAACGGCAAGCCTCATACGGAGAGGATTCTCAGCGTTCGCTTCGTGCCCATGACCACCAAGAAGCGCTAAATCTCTTTTTCCTGCACTCAGAGATAAATGACCGGGGAGGCAAGGGCTCAACCATATTAGATCCTCATACTCCTTACATGGAGGGTGGTTGGGGTGGAGAGATGGCGTGGGAACATGGTGGGGGAGGGACTGGAAGGCTTGATTTTCAGGGGAACTTGTGTTAATTAATAGCCAAGGCGACCATGATCAAGTTCGGCACATCCGGTTGGCGGGCCATCATGGGAGAGGAATTCACCTTTCAGAATGTCCGAACCGTCGTCCAGGCCATCGCCAACTTTCTTCACCGCAAGTTCCCCGATGACAAGATATCTGTGGTCGTCAACTATGATACCCGGTTTCTTTCCGAGCGCTTTGCGGTAGAGGCCTCCAAGGTCCTCTCCCACAACAAGATCCATGTGTACCTTTCCGAGCGGGACGCCCCTTCCCAGGCGCAAGCCTATCAGGTCATACTCCGCCAGGCGCACGCAGGGATCAATTTCACGGCCTCTTTCAATCCTCCGGAGTACAACGGGCTCAAATACAATGTCGATACCGGCGCACCGGCCCTGCCCAGTGAAACCGATCTGATAGAGGAAGAGATTAAGCATCTGATGCAGGGCGACGCCTTCTGCCCGTTCTATCCTAAGACCGAGTTTGTCGAGAAGATTGATCTGCAGGCGGATTACCTGGGCTTCATCCAGGACCGGATCGATTTTGATCTGATCAGGAAGGCTGGGCTCAAGGTGGCCGTGGATCTTCTCTTCAGTACGAGCCGCGAATACCTGGATGAGATCCTGGAAGAGAATCACATCCCGTTCGAGGAAATCCATGGATACCTGGATCCCTATTTCGGGGGCTTCACGCCTTCCTGTACCGAAGAGAACTTGGAGGAGCTGAAGGCTCTGGTTATAGAGAAAGAGCTCCATGTCGGACTCGCCACGGATGCGGACGGGGACCGTTTTGGTATCGTCGACGAGAAGGGCCGCTTCATCGAGCAGAACCTGGTGCTGGCGCTGCTGCTGGACTATTTTGTCACGGAAAAAGGGTGGAGGGGGGGGGTGGCCCGATCCATCGCCACCACTCACCTCATCGACCGCATTGCCCGAGCGCACGATCTTCCGCTGTACAGGACCCCTGTCGGATTCAAGTATCTGGCCGAACTGTTCCTGGAAGGGAAGATCATATTCGGCGGTGAGGAAAGCGCCTGCCTCGCTGTCAAGGACCATCTCCCAGAGAAGGACGGGATATATGCCGGCCTCTTGGTCGTGGAAATGTTGGCCGCACGGGGACGAAGGCTGTCCCAACTGATCGATGACCTGTTCGCCAAATACGGCAATCTGGAGGGAAGCACCCGGACCATACCCCTGACCACAGGCAGAGAGAGGAAGCTGAAACAGCTGATCAGCCGGCCGCCGAACCGTGTGGCGGGTCGGGCGGTCAAGAGTTCGGATAGCTTAGACGGCCTTAAATTAAATTTTGACGACGACGATTGGATTCTGCTACGCTTTTCAGGGACGGTCCCGGTCATCCGCTGCTATGGCGAGGCGGGTTCGGCAGATGAATTGGATCGGCTAATGAAAGCTGGAATGGAGTTTATAACCTGATGCCGCGAAAAAAAAAGCCGGTCGGCCTGTCTTTCAAGTCTAAACTCCTGATCGCAGCGGTGTCGTTTCTTTTCCTGGTCCTGGTGATCGCCTCGTTCTTCGGAGACCGGGGCCTGATTGAGATCTATCAGATCGGCAGGAATGCCGATTCACTCGAGATGCAGGTGGAGCAGCTGACGCTGCAGAGGGATGAGCTGCTGAAGGAGATCAAGGAACTCAGAGACAATCCCCAGGCGATCAGGGAAAGGGCACGCGAACTGGGGCTCGGCCTGCCGGACGAGACCGTTATCCTCAAGTAAACCATCTTTTCACGCGCGTGCATCCGGAACTTCAGGGCCAGATTTTGCCCAAGGGCCGTCGTGTGCGAACGTCACATATTTGAACGGGACTCATGGATAAGTTGCTGCAGGGACTGAACACAGAGCAAGAACGGGCGGTCACCTATGGCGAGGGACCCCTCCTGATCATCGCGGGGGCCGGCACTGGCAAGACCAAGGTCATCACGCATCGGATCGCCCATCTCATTGCCTCCAAGGCGGCGCGGCCGGATGAGATCCTGGCCGTGACCTTCACAGAGAAGGCCGCCAGCGAGATGGAGGAGCGGGTCGATCTCCTGATCCCATACAGCTACTCCTTCGTGGAGATCAGCACGTTCAATTCCTTTGGTGAGAGGGTGCTGCGCAGTCACGCCCATGAACTGGGTTTCCATCTGGATTTCATGCTGCTGGCCGAGGTCGAGCAGGCCATATTCTTCCGAGAGAACCTGTTCCGTTTCCCCTTGCGGCATTACCGGCCCTTGAGCTCACCTGCCCGGCACATCCAGGAGCTTCTGGCCTCCCTGCGGAAACTGAAGCAGGAAGGCGTCAAGCCCGGTGACTATATCCGGTATGCCCGGGAACAGATCAAGCAGGCCCGGGATCCGGCCGCTGCGGAAACGGCCCGCAAGCATCAGGAGTTGGCCCTGGTCTACCGAACCTATCAGAAGCTCCTGCGGGAACACGGCATGATCGATTTCGAGGATCAGGTGACCCTGGCCGTCGAGCTCCTTCGGACCAGACCCTCCGTCTTAAAGGAATATCAGGATAAATACAGATACATCCTGGTGGACGAGTTCCAGGATACCAACCACATCCAGTTCGAGCTCCTGAAACTGCTGAGTGCCCGGCATCACAACATCACCGTGGTGGGGGACGACGATCAGAGCATTTTCCGCTTCCGGGGCGCTTCGCTCAACAACATCCTGAGCTTCAGCCTGATCTATCCTCAGGCGGAGCGTGTGGTCCTCAATTCCAACTATCGATCCACACAGCTCATCCTGGATGCCGCCTACCGGTTGATCCGTCATAACAATCCTCACCGCCTCGAAGTCAGGGAGGACATCGACAAATCTCTGCGCTCGACTCTGGAGCCTCGGGGCAAGAGCATCCACAAGCTGCAGTTCGACACCCTGTCCCACGAATCCGACCGCATTGCGGACATCATCCAGGAACGGGTGGCAGATGGCGGCCGCTACAGCGATATCGCTATACTGGTCCGGACCAATGCGGATGCCGACCCCTACCTGCGGGCCCTGAACATGCGGGACATTCCCTACCGGTTTTCCGGCAGCCGCGGCCTGTACGCACAGGAAGAGATCCGGATCCTTACGTCCTTTATCAGGGCTGTGACCGATTTTCAGGACAGCCCCAGCCTTTTCCATCTTGCCCTCTCCGAAGTCTACCGGATGGATGCCTATGATCTCACCTCCGTGGCCAATTTCGCCCATAAAAAAAACCTTACCCTG
>JBGUED010000320.1:0-3573 GCA_041821525.1 Candidatus Aminicenantaceae bacterium
CTTTGCTGTTGGGATGATAGGGCGCGATAAACTCGCAAAAAATCGCTGTGACATACAATACGATGACCACCACCGCGCTGATCCGGCCGATCTTCACCTGCCCCTCATCAGAAAGCCTCGGCCTGAAGCGCTTGACGATGTCTACCGCCACCAGAGTGGCAGAGCTGTTGAGCGCTGCCGCGATGGTGCTCATCAGAGCGGCCAGCAGGCCAGCTGCGATCAATCCCTTGAGCCCCGTGGGGATGAGCTGGTTGATAAGCACGGGCAGGGTCTGGTTGCTGTCGGCCCCGATCAGGTCCTTGAACAGGACATACCCCAGCACACCGGGGAACACCATGAGGAAGACCGGCAGTATCTTGAGGAGGCCGGCGAACAGCGGCCCCAACTGCGCGTCCCTCTGGCTGCGGGCCCCCAGGACGCGCTGGACAATGGTCTGATCCGAGCACCAGTACCAGATGCCCAGGATCGGATATCCCAGGAGCACCGCATACCAGGCCAGGCCGGATGCGCTGTCAGTGCGGATCATACTGAGCTGCTCCGGCCGGACAGCTTCCTTGAGCTCGGAAAGGGAGTGAACGCCGCTGTCAGGGAGCGCCAGGATCGCGAAGACTGTGACGGCGATGGCGCCGAAGATAAGGATCACGGTCTGGATGGTCTCCGTCACCACCACCGCCTTGAGCCCGCCCAGGACCGTGTAGATGGCGGTGATCACGGAGATGATCAGGATGGAGGCCACCACGTCGATCCCGAAAAACTGCTTGAAGACAGCAGCCCCCGCATAGAGGCTCATGCCGATGTGGATGAACAGCGCGCCCAAAATCGCCATGAAGGCCAGGAACATGCGGGAGGCCGGGCCGTAGCGCCGCTCCAGGAACTCGGGGAGGGTGGAGATGCGGCTCTTGAAATAGAACGGAGCGAAGACCAGGCCCAAAAGGATCAGGGTAAAGGTGGCCATCCACTCGAAATTCCCCCACACCAGGCCTTCGTTGTAGCCGGAGGCGGCCAGCCCCACCAGGTGGATGGTGGAGATGTTGGAGGCGAAGAGGGCCGCCCCTATCATGCCCCATTTAAGGGACCGGCCGGCCAGGAAGTAGCCCTGGCTGGTGAGTTTCATTCGGCGAACAGAGTAGACTCCGACGAACAGGATCCCCAGCAGATAGGCGATGATGATAATGAGGTCCAGGACCGGTATGGTCAGCTCAGATCCAAACACTCCGTCTCCTCTCCGAATCCGAAAATCGGGAAGGAAACTATATCACGAAACCGGGGCGGATTCGAGATGAAAAGTGCCCCGGCCTCGCCGGTTGTGGAACAATTAATTTTCTGCTATTTTATATCTGGATCCGAGATGACCTGGATCCGAGGAGGAAAGCATCATGACTCATACATCAAAACTCTGGAGTATGTTTATTGTGGCCGTCCTGCTCTTGGCCGTTACCGCCCCAGCTATCAGCCAGGACCAGAAGGAGACCTTCGTAGGGATGATCATCGCGGCGGGGGGCTTCGATTCCGGATCGACGGAGCGCCTGACCATCGACGTCGAAAAATGGACGACGGCGGAAGAGGTGCAGCATCTCATCCAGGTCCTGGCCACTGGTGGAATGGAGGCCCTGATCAAGGAGATGCGGGGAATGACCGCCGGCTACATCCGCGGGCGGGGATCCCTGAGGTGGCCGCTGGATGTCGCCATCTCGGTGCAGACGGAACAGGGCCGGCTGATCACCCTGATCACCGAGCGGCCCATGTCATTTGTCGAAGCGGCCTATGATCCGGCCCTGTCGAGGGAGAACGCGTTCGGCTACATGGAGTTCCTCCTGGGCGAGGACGGCAAGGGCCAGGGGGTCGTCATCGAGGCCGCGCGGATCCGATTCCAGAACAACAATATCCAGGTCGAATCCCTCTGGAACTCTCCCCACATCCTGAACAGCATCCGAAAGACCAAATGATCCGGCCTTAGATGAGCAAGCTCGCCAGGGTTTCTCTCTTCGGCCTTCTCCTCTGCCTCTGCCTTGGTTTCTACCTGGGCTTTACCGGATGCGTTTCGGAGGAAGCGGTTCCCCCCAACGTGATCCTGGTTATGACGGATGATCAGGGATACGGCGACATCGGCGCCCACGGCAGCCCCTACGTCAAAACGCCAACGCTGGACAGGTTGCATGCGGAGAGCGTGCGGCTGACCGATTTCCATGTGGACCCCTGCTGCTCCCCCACCCGCGCGGCTCTGCTGACGGGCCTGTATTCGGCGCGAACGGGAGTCTGGCATACGATCGGGGGGCGGTCCCTGCTCCGCCAGGGCAAGATCACCATCGCCGACGTGTTCCGGTCCGGAGGGTACAGGACGGCCATCTTCGGCAAGTGGCACCTGGGCGACAACTACCCATTCCGGCCCCAAGACCGGGGATTCGACGAAGTGCTCGTCCACGGCAGCGGTGTCATCGGCAATCGCTGGGACTACTGGGGCAACGACTACTTCGACGACACCTATTTTCGGAACGGCACTCCCGAGCGGTTTGAGGGATACTGCAACACAGTCTGGTTCGACGAGGCGATCGCATTCATCAGAGAGAACCGGGAGGGGCCTTTCTTCTGCTTTCTATCGACCAATGTCCCGCACTCGCCGCTGGTCGTGGAGGATGCCTACATCGAGCCCTACCGCTCGCAGGTCTCGGAACGGCTGGCCAGCTATTACGGGATGATCACCAGGTTCGACGAGGACCTGGCTCGGCTTCTCGCCGAAGTCGAGAGTATTGGCCTGGTAGACAACACCATCCTCATCTTCATGACCGACAACGGCCCCTGCCCCTGGTACGGCGGCATCGTTATCGACGAGCAGGGCTTTGTGGAGGAGGGCTACAGCGCCGGCATGCGCGGGGGCAAGATCTGGGGGTATGAGAATGCCCACCGCGTGCCCTTGTTCATCCGCTGGCCGGCCGGCGGGATCGGGGGCGGGAAGGATATGAGCCGACTCACCGCCCATATCGACCTGCTGCCCACGCTGATCGAACTCTGCGGGCTTGAAACACCGGAGGGTGCGAACATGGACGGCCGGAGCTTCCTTCCCCTACTCCTCGATCCCGAGGCGCCCTGGCCGGAGCGCACCCTGTTCGTGCACAACCAGCGCGTGGACTTCCCGGAAAAATACAAGGATTTTCAAGTTCTGACCGAGCGCTGGCGCCTGGTCAAACGCGACGGAGAAGAGCTCTACGACATCCGGATCGATCCGGGACAGAAGAACGACGTGGCTGCGGAACATCCGGACGTTGTCAAGGCGATGCATCAGCAATACGAGGAGTGGTGGGCGGACATTGCAGAGGATTTCGGCCTCTACGACCAGACCATAATCGGCTCGGATCTCGAAAATCTAACACCGCTCTACTCTCATGACGCCCACAGCAAGAACCGGGACCATATCTGGGTGATCGAGGTGGAGCAGGATGGAGCCTACAGATTCCGGGCCTCCCGCTGGCCGCAGGAGGCAAACAAGCGGTTGAGGGAAAACCGGGAGGGCTCGGAGATCCTCCCTTTTGACAGGGCCTTTCTCGAGATCGGAAACGTGGACAGGCAAATGAAGCT
>JBGUED010000321.1:0-3568 GCA_041821525.1 Candidatus Aminicenantaceae bacterium
AGTTCGACTATGTCAGCCAGTCTTTGAATGTCACCATGGACAAGTTCCTCCCGTCCAAGACAACCCTCAAAGCGGGACTGGGTTGGGGATTCAAGCACTATTTTCATCCTTATACCGAGGAAGCGGCGCCTCCGGCGGAGGTGAGTGTTATCCAGGATATGAACCAGGGAAAGGACTCGGTTCAGGTGCTGGGGAACGCGAGCGGTCCTGACCCGGGCCTGAGAAATGGCCCCGGTATGGACCAGGGAACCGGTCCAGGCAGCGACCAGGGAACCGGTACCGGCAAGGACCAGGGAAATGATCCAGGCAGCGGCTCAGACATGGACCAGGGTCAAGGCCCTAGCAGCGGTCCCGGCATGGACCGGGGCATGGGCGCTGGGCGGCCGGCCGGCTCGAATTCCCTGGTATTCTCCCTCCCTCAGGCGGGCGGGCAGCAGGACAGCGCGGGGATTCACACACTGGCGATGAATGCCCTCATCGCACAGGGGATCGGTGATCGCCTGGGTGTGCGGATCACCGGCGTCAAGCAGTGGCCGCTTTCAGGAGAAAATCCCTTCATGTATGTCTGGGAGTTCTATATGGTGGAGAATCCCTTCTACGACCGTTTCTCCTGGGCCGGACACGAACTCGGGGCCCAGGTCACCTACCTGCTTCCGGGGGATATCCAGGCGCAGTTGGGGTATGGATTCTCCCTCAAGGAGTTTCCCGGGGTTGAGGTTTTGGGTGAAGATGGGAATGCCACGGGTATCGGGCGGGAGGACAGCCGCCATCATTGGCAGGTCAGGCTCTCCAAAGATTTCTCCCGTTTTTCCCTGATGTTGACCTACAATTTCATCAACAACGGATCCAATGATCCTCTGTTTGATTGGCAGGGCAACTTCCTGGCCCTGGGCATTGAATGGAACGTCTTTTTTGGAGAGAGACAATGAGACCATGGCAGCGTTTATTAACCATAGTGATCGGTCTGGGGCTGGTTGGGATCTGCGTGCTTAGCGCCTCCCCCCAGGAGGCACAGCATTTCTACAACGTGGACCGGGAAGTGGATATCACCGGTACGGTACATGAGGTCATCATGGAGCCCCGGTACCAGGACAAGGCTGCTTTTCTGACGGTCGTTCTGGAGGAGAAAAAGACCGGCAGGCGGTATACTGTCGAGATCAGCCCGGCCTGGTTCTTCGAACAGGACCTCCATCAGGGGGAGTCTCTGAGGATCACAGGCTCGCTGGTAGCGGAAGGCAAGGTGAACCTGGTCATGGCCCGCCAAGTCCAGATGCGGGGAGAGATGATGGCGGTGAGGGACAAGCACGGCTTCCCCAATTGGAGAGGGGGGCGCGGCCGGCAGAAGAAGCGCTGGAAGAGGTAAGCTCATTTGAAGCGGAAGAGCCCCTTTTTCTTTGTTTTATTTCCCTTCCTGGGACTCGTTGTCCTCTTCCTGGTGTCCTCCCACCTGAACCGCACAACGATCCGGAACCGGGTGGAAGATCTGGTGGAGGAGCAGCTCCAGGCCACTTCTGAGATCCTCAAGAATCATGTGTCCCATCTCTTGTCTGGAGACACTCCGGCCGGCGCGATATTTCCCCTTATGTCGGATGAGGAGAGCATCTATTTCATGGCGCTGCTCGACGGAGACCGAAACATACTGGGATGGAGCTCGCGCTTTGAGGGATACCTGCCTCTCTCTCTCAAGGATACAGAGATCCGGCGATCCTGGGTCCTGGACTCTCCCATCGGCTTGATCCTGAATCATTTTTCCTCCTTTTCCGGCCCTGAAGGGGAGACGTATTATCTCTATCTGGGATACTCACTCAGCAGCCTGGAGACCATGCTGTCCCGGTCCCGGGAGACCTTCTGGATCATATTCTTGAGCCTCTGCGGTGTGGGCATCCTATTTTTTCTCGGGATGGTCCGGCTGCAGAGCCGTTATCTGCGCAAAACCCGGGAACTGGAGAAGCAGACCCAGGAAAAGGAACGCTTCAGGGAGATCTCGGCATTCACTTCAGGAGTGGCCCACGAGATCAAGAATCCCCTGAACAGCCTGTCACTGCTTTTTAACCTATTTGAAAAAAGAGTACCGGGGGAGCTGCGACAGGATGCGCTGGCAGGGAAAACAGAAATCCGCAAGATCTCGCGCATCGTGGATCAGTTCTCTGCCGCGCTCAAGCCCCTCAGCCTGCATTTGGAG
The DNA here is from genome assembly GCA_041821525.1 of Candidatus Aminicenantaceae bacterium. Classification (GTDB taxonomy): domain Bacteria; phylum Acidobacteriota; class Aminicenantia; order Aminicenantales; family Aminicenantaceae; genus JAUXEH01. The sequence continues at coordinate 2,183 of JBGUED010000321.1, forward strand.
CGGTTTGTTATCGCTGACCTGATCGAGGAGGTCAAGGCTTCGTTCCTGAGAGAGCACGGCCGGCCAGATGAAGCGGTCAAGGTCGAGTGCGGGGATTCCCTGGCCATGACCGCAGACCGGGGATTGCTGGGGCAGGTGCTTATCAACCTGCTTAAAAACGCCCACGAATCCTCCCCGGAAGCCCCGATCGTCCTGAAGGCCCGGCGGCAGAAGAAAGGGATTCTCATCTCGGTCCGGGATTCAGGGGCCGGAGTGTCTCCGCGCCATTTCCCGCATATATTCGAACCTTTCTACGGTGGCAAAAAGGAGGGCCTGGGCATCGGGCTCTATCTGTCCCGAAAGATTACCGAGGCCCACGGCGGGAACATCTCAGCAAAAAGCTCGCCGGGACAGGGGGCGGAATTTATCATCGAGATACCAGGAGAGTGACATGTCTGAGGCAAGCCTGATCATTGTGGAGGACGATCCCCTCCAGCGCCGGTTGATCAAGGAACATCTGGAGGGCGAAGGATTTTTGGTGTTCGATGTGGCGACCGGGACCGAGGCCCTTGCCACCCTCCGCACTTATCCGGTGGATGTGGCGATTGTGGACCACAAGTTGGGAGAGGAGAACGGGCTGGAAGTCATCCAGGAGATGCTGAAGCAGAATCCACTGATCACACCCATCATGGTTACCGCTTACGGCAACGTGGAGAATGCGGTGACTGCCCTGAAAAACGGGGCTTATGACTACATCGTGAAGCCCATCGATTTCGATAAATTCCTGCTGGTCATCAAACGGGCGCTCGAAAGACAGACCATGCGCAGGGAGATATCGGTGCTTCGCGACACCCTGGAGGAGCGCTTTAGTGCCAGGAACTTCGTGTTCACTTCCTCCCGCATGGAAGAGGTGGCCCGTTTGATCGGGAAGGCGGCCCGCAGCGATGCAACCGTCTTGATCTCAGGGGAAACGGGCACAGGGAAGGACTTGGTGGCCAAGTCCATCCATTTTTCCTCCCGCCGGAAGGACGGCCCCTATATGGTCGTCAACATCCCCTCTTTGCCCGAGACCTTGATAGAGAGCGAGCTTTACGGAGCCGAAAAGGGCGCCTTTACTGGAGCGCATGAGCGCCGGATAGGGAAATTCGAAGCCGCTGCCGGGGGGACGCTCTTCCTGGATGAGATCGGGGACCTGCCGCCTCATCTGCAGGTCAAGCTGCTGAGGTTCCTCCAGGAAAAGGAGTTCTGCCGGCTCGGATCCTCGCGTTCCATCCGGGCCGACGTCCGCATCATCGCTGCCACCAACCGTGACCTTGAGGCCATGATGAAAGCGGAAACGTTCCGCCAGGACCTGTATTACCGCCTGAACGTCATCCGCATCCATGTGCCCCGCCTGGGAGAGCGCCG
>JBGUED010000322.1:0-3567 GCA_041821525.1 Candidatus Aminicenantaceae bacterium
GACTGTCGGGGTGAGCCCAGAAAAAGTTCTCGGCAGAACATCTGGGCCAGTTCGTCTGCGTGAACAAAGGCGGATTCTAGTCCTTTGAGCTTCATGAGCGTCTTGACCTCCGGATCTTCGGCCATGCCTGTTCCCTCGATGGGCGGCAGCATCAGGGCTTTTGAAACCAGACCCTCAGTGGAGGCCGAGAATGAGCGCAACAGGGCGGAGAACGACCGGTTTGTAGCGCAGTAGTTCACCTGACCGACGTTACCCTGGATGGCCACGATGGAAGAGAGCCCCGCAAAAAATCGCAGACCGCGGTCTCTGGAGGCGCGGAAAAGATTCCAGGCACCTAGGAGCTTTACCTCCACGACCCGCTTGAAGTCCTCGGGTGTCATGGACTCCATGAAGGCGTCCCGGATGACGCCGGCCCCGTGAATGATCCCGTCTATCCGACCGTATCGCTTTGCCACTTGGTCCAGCGTCTGGGTCACACTGTGAGGATCGGTCACGTCACAGCAGTGGTATGAGGCCTTGAGTCCCATAGCGGAAAGACGGGACACGTTGCGGGCGATATCCAGGGCTGCCAGATTCCTTGACGTGTCACCTTGCGGTCTGTCGCTTTTGCGGTCGGATTTTTTTTCGGCAGGATCACTGAGACTGCGGAGGGTGGCATAGGCCGCTGCGGGATCCATTGCGGTTCTCCCCAGCAGCACAACCCGGGCCTTGAAGGGGGCTAGGGCTCGGGCGATACGATAGGTTACGCCTTTGGCGCCGCCTGAAATCACGACCACATCTCCGGCGTTCAGTTCAAGTTGGGACTCGCTCTTCAAGGAGAGTGGCGCATCAACGGCTTTGGTGGAAAAAGCCTCTTGGTCGTGGTAGATCAATTGAATAATCGGGTTCCCGGTATCCAGGATACCGTCCAGGGCGCTTTTTAAGTCCGTTCGGGTATCCATCGCCACACTTCGAAACAACATGGAGGGGTACTCCTGGACCGCTGCCAGAAACATGCCCAGAATACCTTCGCCGGTCACCGCTTCAGAGGTGTGTGGGGCAACATTTTGCATCAGGTTAAGACAAAAGATCCTGTTTTTAGAACTCATGAGGCGCTTTAAACATCCGAAGAACCCGGTGAGAAAGGCCACGGTGTCCTCTGTCCCCGACAGAACCGATTCCGGCTCGCCTTCTATAATCAGGACAAGACCCGCCAGGGATCGTGCCTCTTTGAGCTTCTGGGCGGCGTTATGGGCACCTTCCGAAGTACGTAGATCGAATGTGCCGTCTTTGCCCGAGCCCAGACAGTCTAAAAGCAGCGTGCGTGCACCAAACCTCTCCTTTATGAGGCGGGACAGATCGGCAGCAAGAGCAGACCCGGGATGCGTTCCGAGCACCGCCACTTCCTGATCCGGCGCAAGTGTGAGTGGGTTTAAAGGGGTAGAAGGAAGCTTAGCCTCTTCTATGATCAGCCGCTTGATCGATGGCTTTTGAAGGACCTCTTTTACTATAGATTCGTCAGACGTGTCCAAGAGGGGGGTGTCAATCGATCCTTCGATCGCCCCCTTTTGGCCGGTTTTGTTCGCCAATGCTTCGATGCCGCTGGCAATTTCCTTCACCGTTCGCTTGTCCATAAAATCTTCGACATTGATCGTTATTCCGAATTGTCGCTCGACCCCATCCATAATTACGGGCATACGGCTCGAACGGATGGCGAGATCCTTCCGGAGATCCATATCGGGTTCGATCTCATCCCGTTCATATCCGGTCGCGTTCATGATGATCTGGATGACTTCTTCCAGATAATCGATCTCTTCTTTCACGTCCTTTTCAGGCAGGGGCGCGGGAGAAAGGTCCGCACTATCCGTCTCTCGGTCGAGCGGTTGAGCGGAACGTTCGTCGCTCTCCAGGGATTCACCCGTAAACAGAGGCACGGGTGAATGCTCGAGGATTCCATCGAGACGCTCCGGGGTAAAACCGGAATCCAGCTCACGGCGAACCGCCTCCACAATCTGCGGTTTTATAATTTTACCAAAGGATTCCAGTACAAAGGCGTTAATTTCACGCTGGACAATGGCACCCACGCGGTCTTTGGATGTGGATCGGGTCGTGATCTCGGGCAAAGGGGACGAAACGCATCGTCGGTCTGCCATCTCCAACAGGGGAACGTGATCCTGTTCCAGATGCCCCAGAGCATACAGGTGGGCCACACCTGACCGATAAATAAGCACCTCTTCTCCCTCAGGCATAGAGGTAGGAATGCACAGTGCTTGCTCCAGGGTCTCTCCAATGAGACTGCAGAGCGTATCTTTGGGGCCGATTTCAACAAAGCACCTGATGCCGAAATCATCCCAGAGGGTTCTGACATTCTGCATCCAGTGCACCGGTGACTCCAGGTGTGCCATGAGGATCTCACGTATCTGATTCGGGTCGTCGGGATAGGGCGCCATGGTGGTATTGGACACCACCGGAATCTGTGGGCGGTGAAAGGAAATGCCTGAGACAAAGTCGGCCATCTCTTCATGAATGACCTTCATGATGGGCGAGTGAAAGGCCATGCTCACTTTGAGTTGGGTGGCTTTATAACCGTCGCGCTTGACATCCTCCATAAACGCCAGCACCGGTTCGGTATTCCCCCCGAGCACCACTTGGTGGGGTGAATTAATGTTGGTGTAAAAGACGTTGTCGAAGTCTTTTAGCTTCTCTTCCAGATATTCCATAGGCGCGTTCACGGCGATCATGGTGCCCGGATCGCCTCGGAGATCGCAGGCCTTATCCATGCACTGGGCCCGCTTATTTACAATCCGAAAACCATCTTCATAGGAAAACACCCCGGCGATGCTCAGGGCCACGAGTTCTCCCAGACTGTGTCCGGCCATGGCCTTGGGCTTGACGCCCATGGAGATCAGGTTCTGCACGATGGCAACTTCCATGGCATAGAGCGCCGGTTGCTGCCATCGTGTCTTCTGAAGATCTTCTTCTGTTGAATTGAAAAGCAGATCCAGTAGGTCGAAATCAGCCGCAGCTGCAACCTTGTCCATCCATTTGCGAATACCGGGAAAGGTTTTGTAAAGTTCTTTGCCCATGCCGACATACTGGGATCCCTGGCCGGCGAACACAAAGGCCAGGGGTTTGATCTGCTGATCGGCCTGTGCGGCAAATATTCCCTGGCGGGCCATGACCCGGAGTGACTTTTTCGACAAGGCCTCCCCCGGCTCAACAGGAGTCAGGGTTTTCACCTTGGCCCGGGATTCTGTCTCACTGGGAGCCACGACACCCAAGCGATGGGGCTTGCCGGCCATATGCATTTTAAAAAATGAAACGCCTTGAACGGATGCGCGCTCTTTGGGTTCTGGGGCCACATGAGGTTCAGGTATCTCGGATAGCAGCCCGGAAGTCATAACGAGGCCGGAGGCATCCCGGCACTCCTCAAGCTGAGCGACGTAATTGGCCCCACCGAAACCAAAGGCATTGACCTGTAATCGTCGGGGTCGGTCCGAAGGTCGCGGCCATTCGACCGGCTGGCCGGGGACATGGAAGCCCCCCGCCTCAAGATCTATCTGGGGATCGCGCGTGCGATAGTTCGGC
>JBGUED010000323.1:0-3556 GCA_041821525.1 Candidatus Aminicenantaceae bacterium
GGTTGGTGCTCTGCTCCAGGTTGAATCCCAGGGCCTGGAAGGCCTTGTAAAAGAGGGAGATCCCGAACAGCGGATGTGTGCGCGCCATCACGTAGGATTCCGGATACAGAAAAGGCAGATGATAGATTTGATCCAGGGGGGTGTGGAGGGAATACTGGATGATGCTGAGGATGTTGCGCACGTCGCCGTGGTCACCGAAGGGGACCCGGGAGGAGAAGTCCAGGAAGAGGCCGGGATAGAATATGAACACGATGCAGAGCCAGCCGAGGAACATGAGCAGTGCCCGGAACAGAACCGTTTTCTGCCTGGTGAGAGACGGATTGGAGGGCGAGGATGTGTTCATCGATCGATTGTTCATGTTTGTAACACAGGACAGGAGTGGGGTCAATGGGTGTGAGGCTCAGGAGAGCTTCAGCTTCCTGAGTGCCACGATACACATCTTCAGCAGCAGCCAGCCGTGCCGGAACCTGTCGATCTTGATGTCCCCGTAGACCCGGGCCCGGTAGCGGATCGGGACCTCCACGATCTTCAGGTTCAACTTGGCTGCGCCAAAGAGCAGGTCGAAGTCCCCGAAGGGATCGAAATCGCCGAAATAGCTCCTGCCGGCGGCGATGCGCAGATAGTCTTCCCTGAACAGGACCTTGGTCCCGCAGAGCGTGTCTTTGATCCTCTGTCCCAAGAGCCAGGTGAAGATCCAGCTGAAGACCTTGTTGCCCATGATGTTCAGGGTGCGCATGGCCTGCTTCTCCATGGGATAGACCAGCCGGGTTCCGTTGATGAACTCCCCCCGGCCTTCGGTGAGGGCTTGGTAGAACTTGGGCAGGTCTTCAGGCGGTACCGTCAGGTCCGAGTCCAGGATCATGAGGATATCGTTTTGAGCCGCCGCGAATCCCTTGCGCACGGCATCACCTTTTCCCTTGGCCTCACCCTGGTGGATCAGCTTGATGTCCTTTTTCCCTCGATACTTCTCGATCATCTCTTCGATCTTTTCCACAGTCCCGTCGGTCGAGGACCCATCCACAAAGATGATCTCCTGTTCGGTCCCCATTTCGGGGGTCCGCGTGATCGCGCCCTCGATGTTCCCCTTTTCATTCTTGCACGGGACGAGGACCGTGCAGCTGTACTGCGGGGCTGTCTGCTTGCCGCCTGCACTGGTGGGACGGGCGATCAGGTACTGCACCAGGCAGAGCCTCTTGATCAAGGGGAGCTTGGCAATGTATTTGTTGAGGAGGGTCGAGAATAGGGGGATGTATTTGGGAAAGAGCAGCCGGTAATCTCTCTTGATGACCTCGAACCCGTTCAGGTCCAGGAGGTTTTCAATGTCCGGCAGGGACAGCCAGTTCTGGTGGCCCTCCTTCATCTTGAGCCCGAGCTTTTCTCCCAGTTTAAGGACCGGCTCCCAGAAAAAATTGTAATGGGTGATGATGATCCGCGTCTCGGGCTTGGTGACCTTGTGCAGTTCCCGGAAGGCCTGGTACACATCATACAGGTGGCCGATGATGTCCGACAGGATGATGTAGTCGAACTTTTCGGTCAGTTTAAGGTCTTCGGCATCGTCCCGCTCAAAGGTGAGGTTTGGGTACTTTTCGTGAGCCAGCTTGATCATCTCCGGGCTGAAGTCGATCCCCACGCCGTGCGCAGGTTCCAGATTGGCCAGAAAATCACCGGATGCGCATCCCACCTCAAGGACCGACTGCTGCGGCGGGATGATGAATTTCAGGAGTTCTTCCAGCTGCGAATAGTAGTACTTGTTCCGTTTTTTCCATTTCTCTCTTTCCGCAGCCATGGAATCGAAGTACAGGATTTTCTCTGTCTTATTCATCATGCTTTTCCTGACTTTGCTCTTTGCTTTCCAACTGTCCTCGGTAGGCTTTTGAGATTGAGTGCATTTTATATTCCGCCGCTCTCTATGATTCTGGCAAACTCATTTCTGCGTCGGTAGGGGGCGTCTCTCCCACCGGTCCAGCGATTTGTATACCACTAATCCGGCCTTATGGAAAGGATTGTTGAACATTTTTACGGCCTCGTAGCCCTCGACCAGTCGTTCCTCTTCTGGGATTTTTCCGCCGGTGCCGATTCTGTGGAAAAGAACCAGGGAAAAGCCGATATTGCGTGCCCGGGCGATCGCGGCCTTGAGTTCTTCCTGATAGGATCCAAGGGACTGCAGATTGAAAGCCCGCCTCCTGGGTCGGTAATCCGCCTGGTTGAAATACCATTCGAGGCGGGTTTTCCCAAAGGTCCCGCCGATGAGAACCGGCTGGTCGTGCTGCTGGGTCTTGAGCCAGTTAATGGCGGCCCGGTAGGGGAAAAATCGTTTAGGAAGGGATCGGGTCTGGTACAGGACCAGGCTCAGGTAACTGTTCGCGGCGGCTTTGACGGCACTGTATCTCCCTATCCTTCGTTCTTCCGGGCTGATGTCCGTTGTTCCCTCCTGTCGGTGATACAGCACCAGGGGGTAACCCGATTGACGGGCCAGTTGCATGCTGTGGTGAAGCTCGGCCGCGATTGCCGCCTTGGGGGGAGTCCGGATCGAGAGATATTCCGGGAGGAAAAGGCGGGGGTGGCGGAATCCCGGGCCCATGTACTGGGAGCTCGGCGCCATCATCAGTGATCCCGGCTGGTAGCCGGACTTCTCAAAATACCAGTCCAGCGTCAAGTTGCGTGAAAAACTGCAAGCGAAGAGGATCGGCCAGTTGGGGCGGTTGGATTTAAGCCAGTCGATCATTTGCCCGTAGGGAAAGGTGTACTCCCGGGCACTGCTTGGCAAGGGCGCTCCCCATCCGGGTTTCTTGTCCCCGGACAGGGACAACGGCGCCAGGGACAGGTTCAGTGCCAGGCATAACACGACCGTGACCGGGAGCAGCCGAGGCTTTTTCCGCTTGAGCCATGCGATAAACTCGAATGCCAGGACGGCTAAGGGCGCAAAGAGGAAGAGGTTGAAGCGGGCCAGCCCTACATAGGCCTTCCGGTCCAGGAAATGGAAGAAGACATGAATCAGGAACAAGGCCAGCAGCGGGAGTACGATCCTGGACCGGCGGGTCAATATTCCCACGATCAGCCCCCCGACGGCCAGAATCAGGATCCCCCCGAATTGGGTGAAAAGTGCCCGGGCTGCGACACCATAAAGCTCCCAATCCCAAAGATTGCTAAGGATCGGGTGGTAGCCGCGGACCTGGATAAAGGATGCCCGGAAGACGACATAGATGCCCAGCGGCAGTGCCATGCAGAATGTTGCTGCCGCCTCCTCCAGGATCGCCTTCAGCTTCAATCGCCCGGACTTGAGCTGCGGGAAGAGCCGGAATGCGAGTCGCAGGCCGATTATTCCGAAGATGAAGAAGACCAGGGTCTCCTTGAAAAATCCGGCGGCGAGCAGGGCATACCAACCCGGACAGCCGCGTACGGATCGAAAATCTGCTGTCAGGAGGGTATCGAGGTAATACAGAGCGACCAATAGGAGCGCCAGGGCAGGGAGTTCCAGATAAAGGATCGTGGCATGGTAATAAAGGTCGGGGGTCAGGGTAAATGCCAGTCCGAAACCCAGCGCTGTTGCCTGGAT
>JBGUED010000324.1:0-3533 GCA_041821525.1 Candidatus Aminicenantaceae bacterium
ATTCCTTGATCGACAAGATGATCTACAAGCTCAGAGTTTCAGCATCACCAAATGAAATCTGGGTCGACGAAAACTTTCGGGCGGGTGGTCACAACCGAGGTCATACTTGGGGATATGATGCTTTCAGCAGAATCCAGGATGGGGTCAACGCGCTCTCTTTCTGGGGGAAGGTCAATGTCGCTCCCGGGACCTATAATGAGAATATCAAATTTCGTGGCGTGCCCATGCGGCTGGAAAGTGAATCCGGCCCCCAAAACACAACCATACATGGAAATGGACGCGATACCGTAGTATTAGGCTCAATCGGCAGTACCTTGAAGGGATTCACCATCACGGGAGGGAGCAGCCCTTATCTCCACTATGGGATCGAAATCCGGACCGCAGCGATGACGATCACCGGAAACATCATCAGAGACAGTTCAATTGGGATTTATATGGGCTATGGTCAGAGGCCGATCATCACAAACAATGTGATTCGCAATAATCAGTACTTCGGTGTTTACGCAGTGCGGGATGCGGCTCCGATTGTTGCCAACAACACGATCGTCTTTAACGGAGAGTCAGGGATTCATTTGGAGCAGGGGAGGGGTTTGATCGTGAACAACATCGTGTATTGGAACTCGGGTTATGGGATTTCCTGTGATAGCCAAACCGGTTCACTTGATATCCGACACAACAATGTTTTTGAAAACAAATCAGGGAACTACTATCTGTGTGGACCGGGAAAGGGGGACATTTCTTTGGAACCCCATCTTCTGAACCTGGAGCGCCTGCTGCATCTAAAGCCGATGAGCCCTTGCCTCGGTGCAGGGATTTTGACACCCGAGGTGCCCCGGATTGATTTTGATGGGAATCCTCGCCCTATTCCTGAAGGATCGAATCCGGACATAGGAGCTTATGAACACGGAGAGGTTTATAAACTGATTCTAGACACCGGAGGTGAGGGGACCACCAAACCACCCCCAGAACCATATAAGGTATTTTCAGGAATAGAACTCAAAATAACCGCGATCCCCGATAAGGGCTCCGCATTCAGCCACTGGAGCGGCGATGTCGATGACGAGGATAAAAGGTCGAATCCCCTGGTGTTTGTGATGGATTCGGACAAATGGATCAAGGCGAATTTTGCTCGGGATTTCTGGCTGAGAGTGACGGCAGGGAAGGGGGGCACAACGGATCCGGCTCCGGGGAAGCACTTTTATGATGTGGGAGCTGAGGTGAGCGTGACAGCTATGCCAAAGGAGGGATATCGGTTCGTCCAATGGCAAGGCGACATCTCGAATAGTCAGAATCCACTGAAGCTTACGATGTACATGAATGTGAAGATAAAGGCCCAATTCAGCAAGCAGTGTGTTTTGTCTGTGGCATGCGGCGAGGGCGGGACCGTGCAGCCAGGACTAGGAGAGCATTCCTTTGACCGCGGAACCACGGTCAAGCTGACTGCCGCCCCTGATTTGCATTATCAATTCAGTGGATGGAGCGGTGCCTTGTCACATGCTCAGAATCCCTGTGAATACACCGTATGGGGTGACAGCTCTGTAACGGCTCACTTTCTAAGAAAGATCTATGCCCCTGACAATTGCGGGGGCAGGAGAGTGGAGAACCGGGCATTGTTCATAGCCGAATATCTCGACGTGCTGAGCTGGCAGCCGCATCCGGACAATGTAGACATCACAAAATACAGGGTGTATATCCAGGAAGGAGATAGCCTAGTCTTGCTGAGTGAAGTCGGAGCGGATGTCTTCCAGTACCAACATAGAGCTACTTCGAGTGATGCCCAGTGTACCTATGCTGTGGTAGCCGTCAACTCAGAGGACCGCTTGGGCGAGCTGGCATTTATCACCGTGAATGGGAAATAAGACAGGCCGCATAAGTCCCAATCCCTCGAAATCCGTAGAGCACCATTGATACCGCCTCAGAACCGGCATTTTCGGGGAGACTAAATCATACATTCTCGATGATTGCTGCCAGCTCCAGTGCTCTGCTGCGGACATCGAAACCGAGAGCGCAGCGGACGGTGCAGGCGGCGCAGTCCCTGCAGGCCAATCCGGCTGAATTCCAGCCGCTCAGCGTCTCCCGGGCTTTGTGCGGTTTTTCATGCCCAAAAGCATACATATAGGCCCGCATGAGTCCGGGGATCTCGAGTCCAGCCGGACATTGGGGCTGACACTGCCGGCACTGTTGACAGAACATCCCCGCAAGTCCCATACCCGTTCCAAGCTTGAGGTCGCGGCTCTCTTCCGGTGTCAGGTTCAGATCCTCCATGACCGAAAGGTCCTCCCGCATCTCCTCGTGATTTGAAAAGGCCGGGATCGTGGTGTGCACGTTTTCGTCCTGGAGCACCCATTTGAGAGCGGCCGTCATGTTGATCTTCCTGCGCCGGGATCGGTCCCAGTAGACTCCGGCCTGGGTTTTCATGGCCACCACACCGAGGCCGGCGTCCGCGGCTTTGCGAACGGCCTGACTGACATCCTCGCGGTGGGATTGTCTGAAGTTGTAGGCCGTCAGGACCACGTCCCAAAATCCGCTCTCGGCGGCGGCCCTGATGACCTCCGGCTCATTGCTGTGTGTGCCGATGCCCACAAAACGTGTTTTTCCGGATTTTTTGAGCTGCTCGAAGGCGCGTATGTAGGGCTCATGGAATACGGTCTCGGCGCGGCCGATAGAGAGGAGCCAATAGATGTCGAGACACTCGAGTTTGAGGCGTTGGAGACTCCCTTCGATAGACTCCAGGATCAGATCGGGATCGGCTCTCAATCCCAGATCCGAGGACCGGTCTCCCGTTCCGTAATCGTAGGGAAGATCGGGACTTGTGCCGATGGCAAAGGAATCCCGGGGACGGTTCTGGAAAACCTCCCCCAGGAGCCGCTCGTGGTTCCGTTCGGAGTATCCGCTGGAGGTGTGGATGTAGACGATCCCTTCGTCCAGGGCCGATCGGACGAGGTCGATCCCATAGGTGGACCCCATGCTTACAATGGGAAGGCGGAGGCCCGTTCGCCCCAGAGTCCGAAACACGATCTTTCGATCTTTTGGCTGATTCCCTGGGTTTGTCGGGTCGCTCGGGTTCGCCTGATCGCTTGAGCATCTTGTCAGGATCGAAGCCCCTGTGATTCCCGCAATACCGGCTTTGAGAAATTCGCGTCTGGATGTGCGCGGGATTTTCATCCGTGCTGTTCCTTATATTTATAATATATTATTTCCAAGAGACATGACAATATCCTACAATATCCTATGGGTTGTTGTTTCATGGCTATGGATTCGTGTATTTCGGGGTCGGACCACGAAATCCTACTGATAATAAACAAGTTAAATACTTAAAGTGCCACTTTTTGAGGCTTAAAGCGCCTTTTTTGGGGGTAAAAAGGGCAGTTTAAGCTTCTGCAGCACATAGCATCCAAGTACACGCTTTTCCCTTGGCTGGTGTTATCTAACCAAAATTGACATGGTTCGCTACATCATATTAAATAGTTCTTAGTCTCAGTTTCAGCAACCGAAGAGGAGGGGTGAATGAACAAACATTTTTTGATTTTGGC
>JBGUED010000325.1:0-3523 GCA_041821525.1 Candidatus Aminicenantaceae bacterium
ACTTTATCGTCAAGAGTCCTCCGGCGGCAGTGTTGTTGAAGCAGGAAGCTGGTCTTGCCAAAGGCAGCGGCGTTCCGAACAAGGAGAAGGTCGGGAAGGTCACGCGGCAGCAGTTGGAAGAGATCGCTAAGGTCAAGTTGGTCGACCTGAACGCGTATGACTTGGACTCCGCTGTGAAGATCATCGAGGGCACGGCAAAAAACATGGGATTGGAGATTGTCAGTGGCTAAACGAGGAAAACAGTACACAAAGGCAAAGGCGGCGCTGGACCGAGTTGAGTATTCCCTGGCTGAGGCCATCGACCTTATGAAGGAGATGAGTTTCGCTAAGTTCGACGAGTCCGTGGACATTGCCGTCAATCTGGGTGTGGATCCCAAACATTCGGATCAGATGGTCCGCGGCACGGTCGTGCTTCCTCATGGCACCGGAAGGACCCAGCGCGTATGCGTGGTCGCTTCCGGTGAGAAGCTCTCTGAAGCGGAGGAGGCTGGTGCCGACGTGGTGGGCGGAGAGGACCTGATTGAGAAGATCTCCAAGGGCTGGACTGAGTTCGATGTAATGATCACCACACCCGATATGATGCGCGGAGTGGGGAAGCTGGGTCGGATCCTCGGCCCCAGGGGATTGATGCCCAACCCCAAATCCGGGACGGTAACGTTTGACCTGGGCAAGGCTGTACAGGAAGTCAAGGCCGGGCGGGTGGAGTTCCGTGTGGACAAGACGTCCATCGTGCATTCTGCGGTGGGCAAGCTGTCGTTCGCCGCGGACAAGCTCTGCGAGAATGTGACAGGATTTATGCAGGCCATCCAGCAGGCCAAACCTCCCTCAGCCAAGGGAAAATACATCAAGCACGTCCACATCTCATCCAGCATGGGGCCTTCCCTCAAGATCTCGGAAGCGTCACTGGAATAAGAAGGACTGGAATAAGAAGGAGAGGTCAAAGTGAGCGCCAATCAAGAAAAGAAAGAAAGTCAGATCCAGCACCTGCAGGGAAAGTTCGGCCAGAACAACACCTTCTATCTTCTGGATTATGTCAACATCCCCGTGTCCAAGTCCTCAGAGTTGAGGCGCCAGCTCCGCGAGAACGACTGCTCCCTGACGGTCGTGAAGAACCGACTGGCCCTGCGGGCCCTGCTGGAAGGCTTTCCAGAGGAAATCCGGGAGAGCTTCCAAGGTCCGACCGCCATCGCCTTCACGGAAGAGAATCCCATCGTCCTGGCCAGGCTGCTCAAGGATTTCATGGCTCAGAGCAAGATACTTAAGGTCAAGGCCGGGATTGTGGAGGGAGATTTTCTCTCGCAGGACCGGTTCCAGGAGATCGCGAGCCTGTCCTCTCGCAACGACCTGGTCGCCAGGCTGGGATATTTGATCGCTTATCCGTTGACTCAATTCCTGCGGAGCCTGCAGGCTCCCATGAACACGCTGGGCAGCATGATGAGTCAATTGAAAGATAAAAAGGAACAGTAATTTTGTTTATGCTTGGGAGGAGAACATGACGAAAGAACAAGCCAACGAGGCTGGTGATACGAAAACAAAGGAAATGACCAAAGAAAAAAAGGAGACCAAAGTGAGCAAATTAACCAAGGACCAATTCTTCGAACATCTGGACAACCTGACTGTTCTCGAGCTTGCGGATTACATCAAGGAATTCGAAGACAGATATGGTGTGAGCGCCGCTGCCGCCATGGCCCCGGTCGCCGCCGCCGGCCCCGCCGCTGGTGAAACTCCTGCAGAAGCCGAACAGACCGAGTTCAGCGTGATCCTCAAGGAGATCGGCGACAAGAAGATCAACGTGATCAAGACCGTCCGCGAGGTCACGAGCCTGGGACTCAAGGAAGCCAAGGACCTGGTGGACAGCTTCCCCAAGGCAATCAAGGAAGGCGTCAGCAAGGACGAAGCGGCAGATCTCAAGCAGAAATTCGAAGAGGTCGGAGCCATCATTGAAATCAAGTAGTTGGTGTTTGTGATCAAAATAACCCTTCTGTGAGGGCAATTATGCTGAACGAATCAAAAAATATTTACCGCGACAGGGTCGACTTCTCTAAGATCAAAGGCGTCTTCCCGATGCCGGACATGCTGGCCATCCAGACGAAATCCTACAAGGAATACCTCCAGATGGAGCTGCTGCCCGAGGAAAGAAAGGATATCGGACTCCAGGCCGCCTTCACGGACATCTTCCCTGTGTCGGATTTCAAAGAAACCACCCAGCTGGATTTCATCTCCTACGCCATAGGTAACTGGGAGTGCAAATGCAGCCGCCTCAAAGGCGTGGAAAACTCCCGCCGCAAATGCAACGGGTGCGGCACGCTGCTGCCACCCGATGCGGAGCTGACAGAGAAGGAAATCTGTCCGTACTGCAACTCCATGAAGACCATCGAAGTCCCGATTTGCGACCACTGCGGCGACAGGGTGGAACTCAAGATGAAGTACACCCCTCATGAATGCCTGCAGAAAGGGTATACCTTTTCCGTGCCTTTGCGCATCAAGGTCCGCCTCATCTCCTGGGAGAAAGACCCTGTTTCCAAGGCGAAACGCCTGAAGCACATCAAGGAGCAGGAGGTCTATTTCGGCGACATTCCTCTCATGACTGAGAAAGGCACATTTATCTTCAATGGCATCGAGCGGGTGGTGGTCAGCCAGTTGCACCGCAGCCCCGGTGTGTTCTTCCGACCGGGAGACGGCAAGGGATTCTTTATCGGGAAAATCATCCCCTATCGGGGGGCTTGGGTCGAATTCGAATACGACGGGAAGAACTTCCTGTATGTGCGCCTCGACCGCAAGAAAAAGTTCCTGGCAAGTGTCTTCCTGCGTGCGCTTGGGTTCGGTTCCAACGAAGAGATTCTGAGTCTCTTCTACCAGACGTATACCCTCGTTTCCAAACAGGGCACCCTGTATTGGAAGCTGGCCGAGAACCTGGTCGGCAAGACAGTGAGTGCGGAGGTGGTCCATCCCAAGACCAAGAAGGTGATCATGCCCGCGCGGAAGAAGCTGACGCGGGATTTGTTCGAAAAGCTGCAGGCGGCCAAGGTCGATGCGGTCGCCCTCTCTCCCAAAGAGCTGGAGGGAGCCCTGGCCGTGACACAGGTCCCCGACGTCATGGAATGCAACACGCCCATCGACGAGGAGCAGTGGGAGAAGCTGGCGCAGCACAAGGAGCCCTTCGAGGTGTGTTTTCCTGAAAAAGACAAAGTGGGCGACATCATCTCCAACACCCTGATCAAGGATACCACCAAGGACTCCAACGATGCCCTGGGTGAGATCTATAAGAAGCTGCGCCCGGGCGAGCCCCATACCATGGAGAGCGCCCACAATCTCTTCCATAACCTGTTCTTCAACCCGCAGAAGTACAACTTTTCCCGGATCGGCCGCCTCAAGATGAACATCAAGCTGGGCATGGACACCTCGCTGGAGGAAAAGATCCTGATCCCGCTGGATTTCGTGGCCGTGATCAAATACCTCCTGGGCCTGCGCATCGATGAAGGAACCGTCGATGACATCGATCACCTCGGCAACCGACGGGTCC
>JBGUED010000326.1:0-3523 GCA_041821525.1 Candidatus Aminicenantaceae bacterium
GATGTGAGAGTGGGCCGCCACTGCTCTGCCATCCTGCAGATCCTGGAGCTCTGGACAGAGGATCATCCCGAGCGGGGGGTGGTCGTCACCAGCGTCCCTCGCTATGCCGAAGTGATCGAAAACGGCACCGGAGCCTATCTCCACGACCACCGCAAGGCCCCACCCGCCAAACTCCGCTTCGAATAATGTGCTCCGACAACTGCAACTGATTGAATCTAATTCGCTAAACCCCTTACATTACCACTGAATATCGCTAAGAAACTCAATTTTATTAGCTAAATGACAATCCTAAGCAGAGGACAGGAGTCTCTTGAGCGAGCGCAACTTGCGCACAGGATGGTTCCGGATAATATTTGAAAAGAGACGCGGGAAAAGCCTCTTACACAAAACACTCAGGATCTCGGTCCGTCCGATAAGGGCTTCTTCTTTTCGCTCCAGCAAGGCGCTGACAATGCTCCTGGCGCAATTTTCTGGTGAGATGCCCTCTTCCTGAACCTGCATCACCCGGCCGTACCGGCTTCCATTCCCTCTCAAGGCTTTGACGGTGATCCCAGTTTTAACAAAGCCGGGAACTGCCATGGTGACCTGGATATTGTTCTTGAACACCTCGGCCCGCAGCGATTCAAAGAAGCCATGCAACGCATGTTTGGAGGCGGAGTAGGAGGAAAGCTTTGGGACGCCGAATTTTCCGGAGATGCTGCTCACTACCAGGAACTGTCCGGATTTGCGTTTGAGCATCGAAGGCAGGAGCGCTTTAGTCAAAAGCACCGGGCCGAAATAGTTGATATCCATGATGTGCTTGTCGACGTCAATGTCCGTGTCGACGACCAGGCCTCTGGAGGCCACACCGGCGTTGTGTACTAAAACATCGATTTTTCCATAGATATTCTCAGCATGCCCTGCTTTCTCATTCAATGATCCCAGACGGGAGAGATCAAGAGGAAGGACATGAATATCCCGCTTTTCCCCGGGGCAGTTCCTTTTGACTCTTTCCAGGGCCACTGCATTCCTGGAGGAGAGAATCAGCCTGGCACCCAGGCCGGAAAAAACATAGCTCAGGGCCTCACCGATGCCTGAAGAGGCGCCGGTAATCCAAATCACCTTACCTGTGAACGATCTGCCTTTTGCATTTTTCGCTTCTGCACTTTGCGCTTTCATGGTTTTGTCCTCATTCTCTACTCTCAAGATAGAAGTTTTTGGAGGATACGTTGTCAGAGATTTCACAAGAATATGTCAAGAAATTGTTAACGGTGTTCTTCCCTTAGCCACATGATTTTTACATAAAGCGGCATTTTCGGGGGTCTTAATGATGATCTAAGCGAAAATCAGGATAGCTCTAACGCAACAAGTGATTTGTTTGGTGTTATTTGGAATTGTCGGAGCGTATATAGGCGAGGACCCGAAAACGGCACCGGAGCCTATCTCCACGACCACCGCAAGGCCCCACCCGCCAAACTCCGCTTCGAATAGCGAGAACCTTTTTCACATCTTTTTCGTCAATCTCAATGAAGAGGGAGATTTGGACGGAGGAGCTCATGCTTAAGAACTACATCAAGATCGCATTCAGGAACCTGTTTCGCAAGAAACTCTATTCTTTCCTCAACATAACTGGGCTGGCCATAGGCCTCGCCTGCAGCATCCTGCTCCTGTTCTACATCCAGGATGAGCTCAGCTTCGACCGCTTCCACGAGAAGGGCGACCGCATCTATCGAGTGGAGTCCGACCTGTCCACTTCAGAGCGCACGCTGCTGGCTGCCACCAGCGCCAATCCCATGGGTCCGATGCTCAAGGCCGATTACCCCGAAATCGAGGAGTATGTCCGCTTTTCCTCGTACGGCCAACAGAAGATCATGCAGTACGGCGAAAAGACCTTCTATGAAAAAAAATTCCTGTGGGTAGATTCCAACATCTTCGATGTGTTTTCTTTCTCTTTCCTCAAGGGCGAGCCCAAGGAGGCCCTCGTGCGGCCGAACACGATGGTCATCACCCAGGATATGGCTGTCAAGTATTTCGGGGACGAGGACCCGATCGGAAAGAGCCTGCGGTTCAACAATGATTCCCTCTACGAGGTCACCGGAGTCCTGGAGAACATCCCGCAGACCTCGCATGTGCGGCCTGACTTCCTGGCATCCATCGCCACCCTGAACCTGAAGCCCTCGGGAAACGCCATTCAGGACCTGCTGACCGAGATCAACTACTACACCTTCCTGCTGCTGCGTGAGGGTACGGATCCCGCCGCCCTGGAACAGAAGTTCACGGGATTCCTCGACAAGACCATCGGGCCGGCCATGAAGACCATGAAGGGTTCGGCCAAACTGACGCTCCGTCCAGTAGCCGAGATCTACCTCTACTCGGACCGGGAGAACGATCCGGAACGGACCAGCAGCGTCACCTTCATCTACCTCTTTGCCGGGATCGGGCTCTTCATCCTCCTGCTGGCCTGCCTGAACTTCATGAACCTCTCAACAGCCCGCTCCGCCAACCGGGCCCGCGAGGTCGGGCTCCGGAAGGTCGTGGGAGCCCACAAGCGCCAGCTCATTCAGCAGTTCCTGGGTGAATCCGCCGTGATCACCTCTATCGCCGCGGCCATCTCCCTGGTGCTGGTCTTCCTGTCTATGCCCCTGTTCCGCACCCTGTCGGGAAAGGACCTTCAGGCCCAATTCCTGATCGATCCTGTTTTTCTCCTGGGTCTCCTTGCCCTGGTCCTGCTGATCAGCCTGATCGGGGGAAGCTACCCGGCCTTTTTCCTCTCTGCCTTTCGCCCCATCGAGACGCTCCAAGGCAAACTCAAACGCGGTTCCACACGGTCGCTCATGCGGATCGCTCTAGTCTCGTTCCAGTTCACCGTCTCGATCGTCCTCATCATCGGCACCCTGACGGTAAGCAAGCAGCTGACCCACATCCGAAACAAAGATCTGGGCTATGACAAGGATCATATCGTGTCCATCCTCGTCAGGAATCCGGAGACCCAGAAGAAGATGGAGACGGTCAAGAGCATCTTCCTGCAGAATCCGGATGTCCTGGCGACCGCTGCCTCTGCCACGACCCCCCTGGGATGGAGTGACTTCCGGGGGGACCATCCCGTAGGTAAGTCTGAGAACGAGATGTTCATGATGTTCGTCCAGTTCGTGGACGAGGATTATGTCGGCCTGTACGACATGAATATCCTTGAAGGAAGGAACTTCTCCCGAGAGTTTCCCAACGATCCTCAGAATTCCATCATCATCAACCAGACCGCGGCCCGCAAGTTTGGCTGGGAGGAGGATCCCATGACCCACGAGCTCGAAGTGGGCCGTGAGGTGATGAAGAAAAAGACACGATTCAAGGTGATCGGAGTAGTCGAGGACTTCCACTTTCAGTCCCTGCATGAAGAAGTGAATCCCATGATCCTGTACAATTTCTGCCTCTTCGGGAGCTTCAACCAGGTTTCAGTGAAAATGCGGCCGGAAAACGTCCAGTCCACCATCTCATTCCTGAGGACCAAGTGGAATGAGATCGACTCCCAGTATCCCTTTGAATTCAC
>JBGUED010000327.1:0-3514 GCA_041821525.1 Candidatus Aminicenantaceae bacterium
GAAGCGTCCCGACTGAGGCGAGGCACCCCGGACGCGCGCCGCATCGAACACGATGAGGCAGGCTTCCCGGTATTCCCGGTTGAACCCGCACAGGACGATCTCTTTTCTCCCGTCCCCGTCCAGGTCCTCAGTGATGAAGTCCTCGATTCGCCCCGAGTTCCAGTATTCGCCGAGGATTTCGCCCCCGGCATTCACGATCAGGAACTGGGTCGGAAAATCATCGTTGTGGTCGGATACGATCAAGATCTCGTCGGTGCCGTCGTTGTCCAGGTCAGCGAGGGCGAATCCCCGAACCCGATAATCCGGCGAAAACGTGGTGTCCCCGAATTTGAGCTCCCGTCCGGTGGGGACTTCCCACAGGCAGGTGCCGCGGTCGTTGAAGCAGTGGAGCGTCCCTTCTCCAAACTCGTCGTCGGTCTGCGGGCTGAACAGCACCTCTTGTTTGCCGTCCCCGTCGATGTCTTTGATCAGGATGGTGGGATGGAGGATCCTCCGCTTCTCCCGGTCCTCCCGCTTGATTCGGAAGTGTTCCCGGAAATGGCCATCTCCCAGGAGCCTGCTGAGGCCTGTGTCGTACCTCCAGAGCTCCTTGCCCTCGCTGCCGAGTATGACAAACTCCGAGCCCTGGATGCTGAAATTTTCTGGTACCGGATGGGAGGGGGGCTTGAAGATCAGGAAGAGGGCCATAATCACAGCGGCAGCCGCCAGGGGGAGGAACAGCAGGTACCATTTTCCCAGAAGGGAGCCGTCAGAGTGCGGGGGCTTGGCCACCCGGGTGTCGATGTTCTCCCGGATCCAGACATCCAGCTCGTCCTTGTAGGCGAAGACACGGGATTTTGACGAGGTTGTCATCCTGTGGACAGGAAGCCCCAGCTCTTTTTCCCAGCGGAGGCAGGTGCGTTCGTTGCATCCCAGATGATAGGCGATCTGCTTCCAGGAATAAAAGACCTTCCGCCTTCTGGTGGAACCTACCCTCATGAGGTCATTATACAAACACAAGCAGGGATGGGAGTCAAGATGTCTGCATCAGTATTTTGAGGCTTAGGAGTGAGGTTATTTTTTCCGAAATGAAGGGAAGGAGGGTCTCTTCATTGACAACCGTCCCGGCGCGTGCTTAAATTTAAGGAGGCACAATCCCTGTTCAGCAACCCAAGTGCCTCTTTTTACGTTCTATATTTATAGACTGGCGAACAAGAGACGAACGACCATGAAGTGCTCCAGATGCAGCTTCGATAACCCGACCGACACCAACTACTGCGGCCGCTGCGGGATGTCCTTCACCATGGACCAGCAGGATACGTTTGCCTATGACAAGGACACGCTCCGCTACATCATGGAAGGCATCAACCGCGGTTCCATCATCACCGACCGCTACGAGGTGATCGAGGAGCTGGGCAGGGGAGGGATGGGCACGGTGTACAAGGTGTTCGACCGGAAGGTCAACGAGAAGGTCGCCCTCAAGCTCATCCGGCCTGAGATCGCCTTCGACGCCCACACCATCGAACGCTTCAGCAGCGAACTCAGGCTGGCCCGCAAGGTCACGCACCGCAATATCTGCCGGCTCTACGACCTGGGCGAGCACGGGAAACTCCATTTCATCACTATGGAGTATGTGTCGGGCCAGGATCTCAAGCGCATGATCCGGATGTCCCGGGAGCTGAGTATGGGGACTGCTGTGGCCATCGGCCGCCAGATCTGCGAAGGCTTGGTCGAATCCCACCGCCTGGGGGTCGTACACCGCGACCTCAAGCCTCAGAACATCATGATCGACAACGACGGCAGCGTCAAGATCATGGACTTCGGGATCGCCCGCTCCCTGTATTCCAAGGGCGTCACCATGACCGGAGTGCTGGTGGGTACACCGGAATACATGTCGCCGGAGCAGGCGGAGGCCTCGGATGTGGACCACCGTGCCGATATTTATGCTCTGGGAGTGATCCTGTATGAAATGGTGACCGGCCGGGTGCCTTTCAAGGGCGAAACACCCCTGAGCGTTGCCATCAAACACAGAGAAGAGATCCCCGTGGACCCCTGTGAGCTGAACGCCCAGGTGTCTGAAGACCTGTGCAGTGTGATCCTCAGATGTCTGGAGAAGAACAAGGCGAACCGCTATCAGGAGGCGGCAACCCTGCTTGAGGACCTGTCGCGCATCGAACAGGGGATCCCCACCATCGAGAGGGTCATCCCCCGGAGCGAAAAGAAGACCGACACAGACACCAACAAAGAGATCACCGTCTCCTTCAAGCCCCGCAGGCTCATGGTGATCGGCTTCCTGTTGATCGTCATCCTAGCTTCGGTGGGTGTGGTGGTGAAGGTGAGCCGGGACATGAGGAGGGCGTCCTACCTTAAAGGAAATTTCATCGTGAGCGAGGAGTCGAGGCCGACGATCCCCTCAAAGGGGGAGCGCCGCGAAGTACTCCGAGAGCAGATCGAGGGAATGGACAAGTCTGGTGCAATCTCCGCGCCGGAACTCAAGGTTGTCCCCCAGCCGCCCCCGGGGATCGAGGTCACCACACCGGAAGGCTTCGATATGTCCAAGATTGTCAAGTTCTCCGATCAGTACTTCGGCGAGGGCACGAACGAGTTCCTAAAGGCCCGCGGAATCCTGCAGGTCCTCAGCTACGGCTCCGCCCATATCCTGCAGCTTCTCTCGGAGAAAGACGTGGAGAAGTTTATCCTGGCCGTGGACAAGGCGCTGGAATCCATGGATGCGGATGACCCCTTCGCGGAGGAATGGTCGGGCATCGCGGACCACATCAGGAATTGGAACGAATTCCGGAAGATCGGAGATAATGAGCGGGCCAGCTTTCATTATGGTTCAGCCCTGAACAAGATCAACCGGCTCGTCCCCCGAATCCAGGTCAAGGACTTCGCAGACAGGTCGAGGAGAGAGGTCGGGAGGACATTGCAAGTGAGCGTGACTGACCTCCAGGAGTCCGATGAGAGCCTCCTCCTCGGTTTGGCGAAAAGTGCCCGTGAGGATGCTGATCGGGCATACCAGGCCAAGGACTTCGCCCGAGCCGGGATTCTGTACTCGCTGGCCGGAGAGGTCTTCACGCTGAATGAGGGATGTGACGGGGACGCAGAGTGTGTGCTGTCCCTGCGCGCCCTGGCCCTGAAGCGGCGCGAGAAGGCGGATAAGGCTGGAGAAAGCAAATCGATCAGCCTCTATACGGAAGCGCAGAGCGCCGAATCCCGGGCCGACCAGCACCTGAACAGCCGGGATTACAGCGAGGCGGCAGACTTTTTCCTGAAGTCCGCCGTGCTCTACGAGCAGTCCATTTTATGATCGCGCATTTTATGATCGCGCTCCGACCATGGTAACTATTTGAAATGATCGCGCTCCGACCATGGTAACTATTTGAAATTGAAATAATTAACATCTTAGCGGGACCCCTATTTTCCCTTAGATTCACGCTTTCCTGGGCAAAAAAGGTCTTTTAGAAAATTGACCGGAAACAGGTCCTGTGGTATAGGATAAGCGACAGTCGAGCCCATGGTCGGGAAAAGCATT
>JBGUED010000328.1:0-3510 GCA_041821525.1 Candidatus Aminicenantaceae bacterium
TGGTTGCGGAGGATGAGTTCGGTGATCTTGGGATCTACCGGACCTGCCTCCCTTCCTTCCCTGAGCAGGACAAAGGTAGAGATGGCATCCGACCAGCCCTCGGGCATGCGGCGCAGGCTCTGCTCCACAAAAACGAAGGGCACGATCCAGTCATACTGGAGAGTGGAATTTCCGGGCGGGTCCTCGATGATCCCGGTGACCTTTAGATCGAAGCGGTTTTCGGCCTGGATCACACAACCCAAAGGATCGTCCTCTCCGAAATACTTGGCGGCCATGCGCCGGGAGATCACGATGGAGAAGGGATCTCTGAGGGCCGTGTCTGCATCCCCCCTTAGCAGGGGGAAGGAGAACATCCGGAAAAAAGACGTATCCGTGGCGCGGATCTGGGGCTCGAAAAAGGAGTGGTCCTGATACCGAAGCTGCATGCCCCCGAAGCGCGTGAAGCGGGCAGCGGCCTCTACTTCAGGAACCTCCCCTGGCAGGACCGGGGCCAGGGGCGCGGGAGAAGTTATGGTGTGCATGCTGTATCCGGAGTATTCCTCGTCAGATTCAATGCGATAGAGCCGTTCCGCATTCTCATGAAAGCGATTAAAGCTCAACTCGTCCAGCACCCAGAGCGAGATGAACAGGGTGCAGGACAGGCCCAGGGCCAGGCCGAAGATGTTGATGAAGGAAAAGCCCTTGTGCCGCATGATGCTGCGCAGGGTGACCTTCAAATAGCTGCGGAACAGGACGGATCCCCAATAGATATGGCCCGCAACAAAGCCAGGGAAGGATTTCACGAGCTGGAACCAGTACCAGAGATCGGCGGCTGTCTTGCCGCGGGATTCGGTCATGTCGTTATAGAGTTCCTCAAAATCGCCCAGGACCGGGCTGCAGTTGTGAAGCAGCAGGAATCGACCGAGCAGCCATTCTGCCATGCGTGGGGGTTTTACCATGGAGTCTTCCTTCCTGATTTATGTATTAATCGGCCGTGACCTCGGGAAAATCTTTCCAGAGGATCCTCTGAACCTGCCTCATTTCGGCCAGCACCTCCATCCCTTCGGAAGTGATCTCGTAGAACCGCTTGCTGCGGCCGCCCCGCCGTTTGGTAGGAAGGCCTTGATAGGTGGTCACCAGGCCTTTTTCCACCAACCGGTCCAAGGGTACGTAGATGGCGCCGATGGACCAGTACTTACCGGTGATCTCTGAGATGTACTCCCGGACGGTCACCCCGTAGGCATTGCCCTTGAGTTTCCAGATGGAAAGCAGGACGACCTCCTCCTGACGCGAAAGCAATTTCATTCTTCACTCCTTCCCCAATACGATTCCCATGACACGTTCTGTGCGTCACACATGGCTTTCTTCTATAAATTAGAGAATATCAGGAGGATTGTCAAGGATATCTTCTAGTTATTAGAACAATTTGAATGGCTGTCAAAATGGGGAGTGTGAAGACCTGCCCCCTACTTGATCAAGAAGGAGGATGTGGCTCCGGTCATCCAATCGGGAGCAGCCACGGAACTGCGGGTGAAAGCGATCTCCGGTCGGTATTCGAAGTGCACACAGTCGAACCGGACCCAATCCCCGCCCCAGATGAAGCCGTGCCGTTTGAAGGCATTCATTACTGCAGGAGGAGGGCTCCAGCGCTTTTCCAGGGGGATGCGGTACCAGTACCGCTTGTAGGTCCGGCTCCACATCCAGTTGGCGTGCAGGCCGCTGTAGGATCGGGGGATGATGTCAAGCGCGAGCCCATAGGCATGGAAGCTGAGAGTCCGGGAGCCCTTGACATTCTTGCGGTGGAAGGAGTAGATCACGGACAGGTCCTGGATGAAGGCGCGGACTTCGGGATCGGAGCTGGCGGTGGCGTAGATCTCCCGCTCAACCTGCCTGAGGGCATAGGCCGCCAACCGGTTGACATTTACCTCATGGTTCAGGAACGTGAAGGTGACGCAGTGCTCCCTGACCTGGCTCTCAGTGCGGCCGAACATGGCGTGTATCAGGTCGCGCGAGCGGGGCAGCCGACGGCCCCGGGACAGCTTCTCCACCGGACCGGTCCGATCATATTCGCTGAACAGAGAATCATAGCGGTGACTGTTGTGCAGGTTCTGCTCTGAAAGCAGGCGCCCCTCCCGGTAAAAAATCCAGGTCTTGTCTACGAGGAACGCCACATCGCCGTCCCGGACCTCTATCCGCTGAATGTAATCCCCGTAGGCTTCCCAGATGGTGGTCACCTCATGGAAGGCCCGCGGATCGGGGAGGATATCGATCACACTCCCCCAATCTACAGGGGCAGAGTCCGCCCCGCTGAGCAGAGAGCCCAGAAATAGGGCCAGGATCCAGATGAGTTTTTTCATTCTTCCCGCAGAGAGAGCCCGTATTCTAGCACAAAGAGAGAAAATTGCCTACAACCCGCATTCCCATCCAAAGAACACTTCGAGACCGAATCCGTCGGTTCTTTGCGGGTCCCGGGGTTCCCGGGTCGCTTGATCGAACTTCCCCAGGGTTCTTGACGACCCGTCCTGATGGCCGGCCGGAAGATGGCAGTGGAAAGACCAGGAAGGCAGCTACTACTTGATCTTGATCCCTTCCATCTCCATTCCCATAGCCAGGACGGCGCACTTTACGATCTTTCCGGCTTCGTCCTTAATGAACTCCACCTCCATATACTGACCGTCCGGAGTGTTGATCTCGAACTCGAGCTCCTTCCCCTCTACCGGAGACAGCTCCGCAGCCTCCTGACCTTCAGGGCCGCCCCAAAGAGCTCCACTTTCCACCCAGAAGGAAACCAGCATGAACTGGCCTTCCATGTCGAATTCATAATCGCCCAGGATCGGCGCGTATTTTTTTTGGAGCGCTTCATCGCTATCCTGGGCCCAAACCGAGAGGCCGCCGACAGACACAATCAGGGCCACAACCATTACCACAAATAACATGTGCCGCATTTTTGCTTTATTCACGTTTCCTCCTAATCCAAATCGTTATTCAGAATCTCAGTGTATGAGTACCACTCAGGATTATAAACGAAAATCACACAAAAAAGTTCGAACCCGCTCTGCTCCATCAAGACTCAAAGGGGGATTTTCCCCAGATTCGGTCCTGATTGATCTGGAAGATGTCCTCCACACGCACTCCGAAAGCCTTGGCCAACTTGAGCGCTAGGTACACGGAAGGGATGTCCCGTCCGTTCTCGATCGCGTTTATGGTCTTGCGGGTCACTCCTGCTTCGTTCGCAAGCTCTTCCTGTGTCCAGTCCTTTTTTGCCCGTTCGACCTTCAGGGTGTTGTCAAGAGGCATGGTTTTGCAGGTGTTAATGATGCTACACATGGGCAGCATAACAGAGCCAGGGCTCCAGGATCACTTGGCGCATCATCACACCCTTCACGCGTTTTCAAAGGAATGAGGATGGCTGGCCAAACTGGTAATGAGAAAGTTAAAGTCCTCAATTTAAGGGTGGTTAAAATTCTAACTGATCAGAACCTGCTATTACTTAAGGGCTCCGTGCCGGGTGCAAATGGATCATATTTAATT
>JBGUED010000329.1:0-3509 GCA_041821525.1 Candidatus Aminicenantaceae bacterium
GCCCCCGTGAAAAAAGCAGAGGATCCTCCCGCAGAAGAGACAAAACCGAACCCCAAGAAGAAAACCGGAAAGGATAAATAACAGATGAAGATCACAGCGCAAATGGTCAACGAACTGCGCCAGTGTACCGGCATTGGAATGATGGAGTGCAAGAAGGCGCTGCAGGAAACCGAAGGCGATATCAAGAAGGCCATCAATGTCCTAAGAACAAAGGGGATGGCGAGGGCCAAAGAAAAGATGAGCCGGAGCACCAGCGACGGCATGGTGGGATCCTATATACACATGAACGGCAGGCTGGGCGTTCTGGTCGAGATTAACTGCGAGTCTGATTTTGTGTCCCGGAACGAGGAGTTCCAGGAACTGGTGAAGAATGTCGCCATGCACATTGCCGCGGCCAATCCGACCTATGTGTCGGCAGACCAGGTCCCGGCCGAGTCCCTGCAAGAAGAAAAGGACATCATCCGCACGCAGTTCAAGGACTCCGACAAACCGAAGGAGATCGTTGAAAAGATCGTGGAGGGAAAACTGGGGAAGTTCTTTTCCGAGGTCTGTCTTCTGAATCAGCCTTACATCAAAGATGACAAGATGACAGTGGAACAGCTGTTGGCCACCTACATCGCCAAATTCGGGGAGAACATTCAGGTAAAACAATTCGCCCGCTTCGCCCTGGGCGAATCTTAATTCATAAGCTCAAACATGCCGGAGAAAAACAAGCAGTTCAAGCGGATTCTGCTTAAGCTGTCCGGCGAATCTCTCCTGGGTGACCTCCCCTATGGGATCGACCTGGACACCGCCCGCTCCATTGCACTCGAGATCAAGGACGTTCATTCCCTGGGCATGGAGATCGCGATCATGATCGGCGCCGGAAACATCTTCCGGGGAATCCGCGGAGCAGAGGCGGGCATGGACCGTGCCTCCGCGGATTACATGGGCCTGCTCGCTACTATTATGAACGGCATAGCACTCCAGGATGCGCTCGAACGGGAAGGTGTCATCACACGCCAGATCTCGGCGATCGAAGTCAAATCGGTGGCCGAGCCTTTTCTCCGGCGTCGGGTCATCCGTCATCTCGAGAAACGCCGTGTCGTGATTTTCACCGCCGGCATTGGCAGCCCCTACTTCACGACCGATACAGCCGGTGTCCTCCGCGCGCTGGAGATCAACGCTGAAGTGATCCTGAAGGCCACCAAGGTCGATGGTGTGTATTCGGCCGATCCGATGGTCGACAAAAACGCCCGGTTGTACGAAACTATCCGGTTCGAGGAGGTCCTTCAAAAGGGACTCAAAGTCATGGATGCCACCGCCTTCCAGCTTTGCCGGGAGCATGACCTGCCCATAGTCATTTTCAACCTGAAAGAGAAGGGGAACATCGGGAAGGCTGCGCAGGGTCAGAAGATCGGAACCCGTGTTTACTGATAAGCCGAGTACTTGGGATTGTATCGTTAGCTAGAATTTGCATGGCAGGGTGAAACATGGTCAAGGAAGAGCTTAAGGAACTGGAACAAAAAATGAAGGTCTCTGTGGAGCATTTCCGCAAAGGCCTGAGCAAGCTTCGGACCGGCCGGGCCAATATCGGTATCTTCGAAGAAATCAAGGTGGAGTACTACGGGAACCTGACTCCCGTAAACCAGGTCGCTACACTGGCAGTGCCTGACCCCACTCTGATCTCTATCCAACCATGGGATACGAGCCTGCTGGAGCCCATCGATAAGGCTATCCGGACCGCTGACCTGGGGCTGAATCCGATCAACGACGGCAAAATCCTGAAGATTCCCATCCCGCCGCTGGATGAAGAGAGACGCCAGGAGATTGCCAAGCACATCCGGAAGTTAATGGAAGATGAAAAGACCGCACTCCGCATCATGCGGCG
The DNA here is from genome assembly GCA_041821525.1 of Candidatus Aminicenantaceae bacterium. Taxonomy (GTDB): domain Bacteria; phylum Acidobacteriota; class Aminicenantia; order Aminicenantales; family Aminicenantaceae; genus JAUXEH01. The sequence continues at coordinate 1,871 of JBGUED010000329.1, forward strand.
TGAGGCTAAAGAGATGATCGAGCTCCTGGAGAAGGAAAAGGAGATCAGCGAAGACGATAAATTCTGGGGCTATGACAAGCTTCAGGAAATCACCAACCAGAACATAAAAAAGATCGAAGAGATCGCCGCCACCAAAGAAAAAGAGATCCTGGAACTCTAGGCCGCTTTTTTAAACCAGTTGGGCGTGTTCCCGAACTTGGTGCGGATCACGACGCCCCATCCTATGATGCTCAAAACCAGGGAAAAGAGTGCGCCCAGGATGGGGATCATTCCGATCACCGTCACGAGTACAAATCCTATCGTTACGGCCAGGAAGGGAGGAGTGGGCTTGCGGCTGAAAGCCTTGTAGACGAGCTCTCCAAAAAAGTAGAAGAGTATGACCTGACCGAAGATCTTGATTATGACTCCGATGATGATCAACGCAGCCAGGATGGGGAGCCCGATGAGGACCAGTGAGAGCAGCGCAGCGAAGACCACCAGCCCGGAAAAGACCACGATACACAGCACGCCGGTCCCGAAAACAGGCCAGAAGGCCTTGCGGATCTGATCGGCCGCGAATGTGATCTGGCGAGGGAATATGGCCAGCAGGACCACCGCCAGGATGAACCAGATGAAAGCCATGATCAGGCGGAGGATGATGAGCAGGGGGATCAAGGAAATGCCCGTCCGGCCGAACAGACCTTCTTGAATGAGCTTTCCAATCCCTTCGTCCGCCTTGAAGTATACGGTGTCTCCTTCAATGACGGCTCCCGGAGCTTTGGTCAGTGTTCCACCGAACGCAACCAGGTCCCCTTCGATCCGACCACTGGATTTCAGGATGATCTCGGTGCCGATCCCCATGACCGCTTCGCCCACGTCGCCTTCGACGGTGATGGTGCCGCCGATAGCGATGACCGTTTTCTCCACCTTGCCCTTGATGTGGATACTTCCTCCGATGGAGAAGACGTTCTCCTGGACGTCACCGCTCTCGACCACGATGTCGTTCTTGAGGCTGAAGCCCTGCTGACCGAACAGGGGGAAGCTCCCCATCAATAACAGAACGAGTGCGACGGCCAGCACGGCTCCTCTATGCTTCATGATCTTTCTCCCATCGGTACTAGGCGCCTGAGGCCGAAATAGATGGATACTGTAAACAGGACAGCCATTCCCACCAGTGTCGCCTGGAGCCCTGCGCTGGGGAACCCGGAGAGTCGGGTCAGGTTTTCCCAGACAAAACCTGAGAATTGTGAAAGGACTCTGACTACCAGTGTAAGCATTTTGATGAATTTGGCCCCGAACACGGCGGCATCGCGCAAACCATTCAGGATCGACTGATTGAGGGATATAAGGAAGTTGAGCAGGTTAAGACCCGAGAACAGGAACACCATGAGGAGGGATGTCACGATCACAGTGGTCCCGATCGCAGCCGTCAGCAGGGCACGTCCCAGGGAAAGTCTCTGCGGGAACAGGCGCTCCATGACCTTTCGGGCGAAATCCTGGGGAACCGTCCAGCGGGGAAGGCATTGTGCCGCCTGTGACAGGAGGCTTCGTTCTTCCAGGGCGCCCCGGCAGGCTGCGCAGAGCTCCAGATGCTCATGGATCCGGGCCGCATCCGGTCCGGGCAGTTCACCTTCCAGGTAGAGGTAGATTTCGTCTGCGC
>JBGUED010000330.1:0-3503 GCA_041821525.1 Candidatus Aminicenantaceae bacterium
CAGCTGGAGCATAATCCTTTCCAGCGTAGAGGGATCGGGACACGGCTGGTCCTCTGCCTGGCTGAGTGGGCGAAGGATCAGGGATGGGAAAGGCTCGAGGTCGAAGCGTTCGAAGACATCCCCCTCATATATGAAGTCACAGGCAGCGCAGGAATCACGTTCTGGAATCGGCTGGGATTTAAGACAGTGGACAGGCACCCTCATCCTCATCTCCAGGATCGGAGTGAATTTGTCGATACTCTTGAGATGCAGGCCGCATCTGTCGGGATTTCTCCAGAGAGGGCCAGGGATAGAATCATCATGCGGCTCGACCTGACCTGAAGTATGCCCCTCAGCTTGAAAGCTGCCCGTTTTTACAGTACTATCGCCATGACCGGCATGGACAGCCAGGAGGAAAAAATGGGGAAGGAAGTTGAGGTTTCTAGATTCCGATTCTCTGTGAAATTCTTAGTCTTGACCGGGCTGGCGGCGCTGTTTCTAAACTGCAGCGTGTCAAAGGTTGAAGAGCGCCCCAACATCCTCTTCATTATTGTCGATGACCTGCGCCCGGAGCTGGGATGCTACGGCAACGCGGAGATCCTAACTCCCCACATCGACAGGTTTGCGCAGGAGTCGCTCGTTTTTACTCGGGCCTACTGCCAGGCCGCGGCCTGTGCGCCTTCCCGTGCAAGTGTTATGCTGGGAATGCGGCCCGACACGACTCACGTTTGGAGTCTGGGAGAGAAGTTTAGGGAGATCAATCCTGATGCCGTGACCATGCCCCAGCATTTTTCCAGGTTCGGGTACTACACGGTATCCATAGGCAAGATATTTCACAACCACATGCCGGATCGAGTCTCTTTCGACGAACCGGACCTCCGCCCGGCCTCCTACAATACGCCCGAACTGATCGATCGCGATCCCGAGACTTTTTATCATGATGAAGAGATAAAAGAGGAGCATGCTCTGGTCAGGGCAAAGCGCATCGAACAGAATCCAAATGCCTATGGCGGCGGCTGGGCCTACGGACGTTCCACCGAGAGCTTCGACGCTCCCGATAACGCTTTCTATGATGGGGCCCAGACGGAACTGGCGCTCGAAACCCTGGAGCGGCTGCAGGATAAGGACCAGCCGTTCTTTCTGGCCTTAGGGTATTACCGGCCGCATCTCCCGTTCGTGGCGCCCGAAAAGTACTGGGACCTCTATGACAGGGACAAAATCTCTCCGGCCGGGAATCCTTTCCTGCCCCAGGACTCGCCGATCATGGCTATGAATTCCATGTATGAACTGAAGGCCTGTTATGACCTGGAATTTGTCAAACACCCCTCGGTTTATCAACTGCCTGAGGAAACCGGCCGCCTGTTGAAACACGGATATTACGCCTCGGTGAGCTTTGTCGACGCTTGTATCGGGAAAGTGATGGACGGTTTGAAGGAGATGGGGCTGGACAAAAACACCATCGTCGTTCTCTGGGGGGACCACGGCTGGAAACTGGGGGAGCACGGCAGCTGGTGCAAGCAGACCAACTACAGCATCGACACTCGTGTGCCGCTCCTCATCCGGGCCCCTGGAGTCGGCGTCAAGGGAAAAAAGAGCGACCGTCTCACAGAGCTGGTGGACCTGTATCCGACCCTGTGTGACCTGGCCGGGATCGAGATCCCGGAGACCATGGAAGGCACAAGCCTCAGGCCGTTGCTCGAGCAGCCTGAACAGGAGTTGAAATCCGCGGCTTTCAGCCAGTATGTCCGCCGGCCCAAGAATTCTCCTGATGGGAAGCGGTACATGGGTTATTCCATGGTGACCTCGAGATATCACTATGTGGAGTGGTATCCCTGGGCTGATGAGACAAAGACCGCTGGTGAACTGGCCGCTGTCGAACTGTATGACCTCACGACCGATCCGGACGAAAACATCAACATCGCCGGCCTGCCTGACAGTGCGGAGACGGTTCAGAATCTGGCTGTAAAGCTCAAGGCCGGATGGCGAGCAGCCCGAAACACGAAGTAGGCTTTGCGTTCACCCCTATCTGAAGGCACGGACATAATCCGCCTCGGCTGCTATATACCCGAACGAGGCCCACGAATCCCGCTCCAGGATTTCTTCGAAAACGGCCTTGGCCTGATCCCTGTCGCCGCTGTAGAGATGCCAGCTTCCCACACCGTAGGCCACGGCATCGTTCATAATGGTGCTGAACTCAGGATCGGAGAGGTCTTCGAGCGTGAGTTCTCCCTTGTAGAAGAGGCAGAGTTTGTGATAGGCGGAGTTCTCGATGATGTCCATTTCGGAGTGGATGGGTACCAAGGCTTCCTTGGCTTCGTCATCCCGTCCGAGCAGCCTGAGGGTCATGTAGAGCCAATGGGTTAAGGAGACACGATTGTCATCGTTGTGTAATGCCAGGAGGCCTGCCCGGTAAGCCCGGAGTGCATTGTCCAGGTCGTTGTTCAGGTAACAGGCCAGGCCGAGGTGGTACCATATATTGGAGTGCAGGGAGCTGACAGGGATGTTCCGGGCGTTGGGCATGCCGTCCGGTTCGATGGTGTCTTCAGTGCCCTCGATGAGAGCAGCGGCCTGTTCAAAATCTTCGATGGCCTTGTCGAATTCACGGACCGAGATATATCTGTGGCCCCGGTGGCGGAAGAACCGTGCGTCATCAGGGAACTGTTTGATTCCCTCAGTGTAGATATCTATGGCTTCACGATACTGGCCCAAGTATGCGGTCCGGCGGCCGTACCAAATGAGTGCATCTGCACTTTCCGGCGCCTGATCGAAGTTTTTCTTGGCCTCCGCATACTGTTCCAATGCGGCAGCAGACGGTTCGGCGGCATACAGCTCCTCTCCCAGCAGCGAGACGGCCTGAGCAGCTGCTGCTGGTGCAGCGTCCTCTGGTGTCTGTACACAGGAGAATACAAGGAGAACGGATAACACGAGACAGACATTCAGACTGAGATGACTCTTAGGCATTCTTGCTCCTCCCTGTTTTGACATCAGACTTCGTCAGTGACCTCTCCGGTCGAGCGCACCCCGTACTCTATCGTATCCGGGCCATTGCATTCAAGGCGGAAATCGGCAAATTAGTAAGGAAACACTTCGTGTCGTGACAGAGAAACTGAGGAAAGGAGCTTACAGGTGCTGAAAGCCTATTCGCGAAAGAACTCCGCCAGCTCGGCGGCCTTCTGGACCAGCTCGGACCGGTCGGTCCTCAGCTTCTCAAGGGCGTTGTCTACATTGGGGTCTTTGGGCAGTTGTGTCAGGGCCCAGGTCGCGGCCGCCCGGATCGAATCGGGTTTGGCTTTGGTACGGCTGGAAATTCCCGGGATATTAGATGCGGCGATAAGGGCTTCTGTCGCATCCAGTGAGCGGAGGACTCCCAGGGAGCGGCACACCTCTTCCTGCAGGGAGACGGCTCCTTGGATGACGGCGCCTGCATCGAGCTGGCGACCATGGCCCAGGTCTCGAGCGCCGAGTGTCGGGAGGGGTTTGATAAGGCGACGGGTACTGAAGAGATTTCCTCACTGGTGCTCGAG
>JBGUED010000331.1:0-3500 GCA_041821525.1 Candidatus Aminicenantaceae bacterium
GGAGAGCGAGACCATCTCGGAAGCGTTGACAAAGACCGGCTCCCCCGGAGTGACATGGAAGACAGGAGGGCACTGAAACATGGATCGGGGACCGGCTGCGTTTTGTACGTCCTTCAGGACGTCTGGTTCCCACTCCGCATCGGAGCTGAGCAGCATTAGAACCCGGTCATCCTGACGCTGTTTCTCTACTGTCCCACGCCGCTTATGTGGGTCAGAGACCAGGGCGGAGATCCGGTCTGCCTGCTCCGCATCACACTCCATTACATAAACAAAACGTTTGCCGTCCAGGCACACCGGCCAGTCCTGGAACCGGGTCAACTGGATGCCTCCTCCCCCAGTCGAGCGGGCCTCCACCTCCAAGCTCCGTCCCTGGGGTGAGGTCAGTGTTATGTGTACGAAATTGGGGTGGTCGGCACGCCCTAACTGTCTTACAGCAAAGGACAATCCCCTGCCCTCACTGCGGGCTGTCTCCAGTGCCTGGGAGAAGCGCTCATCCGTGATGGGCCATCCCAGAAATCCGGCCGCAAAAGCCAGATCAACGGCCTGTTCACGGTAGACCTGAGCATAGGATCCTCCCGGATCGAAGGTGAGGGCGAACTCGCAGGCGTCATCCCCCCAAAGGGAGCGCACCATCCTTCCGATGCGAAAGGAGCCGGCCGTATGAGAGCTGCTGGGGCCCCGCATAATGGGCCCCAGGACATCGTTGAGGATGCTTATTTTATCCATGGGTCTCCGCTCTTTAAAGATCAAGGTTATACACAAACATCTATGCTATACTATGTTTTTCTTGATGAAAAATGAAGGGCTAGGCTTCGTTTTCTAGGAGACCGCATGAACGCAACTCGCAGATCCGCACTGGTTTTCGCATGCATTCTCACCCTCGTGTACGGCCTTCTTGCCCAGGCTTCTCCGGACTTTGATCCCGAGGTTTTCGCCCACAGACGTGCGGCTCTCATGCAGAAGATGGGGAACGGCATCGCTGTAATCACCCAGCGGGTCTGGGACGGCAAGGATTTCTACTATCTGACAGGATTCGATGAGCCGGACGCGATCTGCCTGCTCATCCCGGAAGCAGAGGCCCGCTTCGTGCTGTTTATCAGTCCTGCTGACCCTTCCCGCACACTATGGACCGGAAAACGGCACGGTGTAAAGGGCGCTAAGGAGATTTTCGGGGCAGATGAGGCCTTCTCCCTCGACCAGTTCGAAAAACTCCTCCCACGTTATCTCAGGGGCAGGGACAGGATATTCTGCAGCTCCCGCGACCGGGAACTGCTCGAAATGCTCCAACCTTGGTTGGGAGGTGAGGCTGCCGATCATCCCATGACGAACAGCGATCCTACAGAACACATCCACGCCATGCGGATTATCAAGGACGATCAGGAGATCGGGCTGCTGAGTTCAGCCGCTGCTATCACCTGCGAGGCACTGCAGGAAGTCATGAAAGCGGCAGAACCCGGTATGTACGAGTATGAGCTGGAGGCGATCCTGGAGTACATCTTTCACAGGAAAGGCTCTCCCCGTCCCGGTTTTCCGTCCATCGTGGGTTCAGGACCCAACACCACCATCCTCCACTATGAGTCCAACCGCAGGCAGACCCGGGAAGGCGACCTGGTCCTGATGGATGTGGGGGCCGAGATCGGACGGTATACCGCGGATGTGACACGGACATTTCCCGTAGGCGGGAAATTCTCCCGCAAGCAAACAGAGGTCTATGAGATCGTACTCGAGGCCAACCAGGAGGCCATCTCGATCGTCAAGCCCGGCGTGGGGCTCTACGAGGTCCATACTCGGGCACTCGAGATCGTGAGGGAGGGGCTGTTCCGACTGGGATTGATCACAGACAGGGAGAGTTCCTGGCAGACTGGGGTGTGGCTCATGTACAACACCAACCACTGGATCGGCCTTGATGTCCACGATGTGGGCGGCCGTGGCCCCAGGGACGGCAAGGGCATGGAACTCCAGCCGGGGATGGTACTCACAGTAGAGCCCGGGATCTACGTGGGTGAACATTCCCTCCAGATCGTGCGGGCACGCATGCAGCGGGCCGATCCCAAGAGGAGGGAGGAGATAGAGGCCTTCCTCGCCGCAGTCCAGCCGGCTGTTGAAAAATACCGGGACATCGGAGTCCGGATCGAGGACGATGTGCTGGTCACGGAATCAGGGTACGAGGTCCTCTCGCAAGCAGCACCCAAGGAGATCCGGGACATCGAGGCCCTGATGAAACAGTCCAGCTATCTGAGATAAATCGCCCGATTCCTATTTCAATTCTTTGATCCAAAGGCTCCGGAACTCGACGCGTGAACCGTGGCCCAGGAATCCGATATGCCCCCGGGTTCTCCCGAGCCCGGGATGCTCCCGGCCATCCATGGTTCCCGAGGCAATGGCCTCATCCAGGTCCGCGTCTACGATCGTCTCTCCGTTGAGGATCACAATGATCCGCCGGCCCCGGGCGATCACTTCCTGATGGTTCCACTCCCCCACCGGTCTCTGAAATCCCCGTTTGGCCGGGACCACACCATAGATGGATCCATGAAACTGGTATGCTCTGAGATCCCTGTATTGGTCCGCGCTGTTGTCCAGGATCTGGAGCTCCATCCCGACATAGGCGGCATCCCCCTCAGGAGGCGTCCGGATGCCCAGGCCGTTGTTGGCTCCAGGTGTCAGCCGGAATTCGAAGCGGAGGATAAAATTCGCATATTCCTTCTCCGTATAGAGGTTGCCGCTCCCGCTCTCGGGGCGGACAACGATCTTCCTGTCCTCGGCCGCATAACCCAGGGTGTCGCCCATCCATCCAGAGAGGTCCTTGCCGTTGAAAAGGGGAATGTATCCGTCGTTAGTCATGATTTTTGTGATATGGTGCTCGATGCTGCGCAGCTCATATTCATCCTCTATAAACGGTTGGGCTTTCCTCAGGAACGAGACCACCTCAGGTTCATACAGGCCTTCGGCTCCGGGTTCCGGAAGCGCTATCTGCTGCATGATCCGCGCAGCCCTATCGCGGACCTTGGGATCGTCCAGGAAGCGGGAGACGAGTTCCAGCCCTTCCTTTGACTTGACAGATCCCAGCCCAGATATGATGGCGTTTTTCTCCTGCGTGCCGAGCGGGAGTCCCAGGATCTCCTTCAGCATAGCCGCCTTTTCAGCGGCCGGGAGGTTCACTTCCCTGACCAGCCGGATATAACCCTGGAGAGCCCGGTAGAGATACCTGCGGTGTTCCTCGCTGTGGCATAGGATCAGAAGCTCATCCGCCGCCTGGATATCCGGCCACTGGGTCAACGCGTACATGGCGGCGGCCCGGATACTGCTGTCAGAAGGATTCCGGGTCTCCTTTACGACCAGCCGGAAGGCTGCATCCCCCCCGATGCGGGCAAGCGGACGCAGGAGATCGGGGCGCTGTTGCTCGCCACCAGCCTCGTTGCCGATCTGCAGCTGATCGCCGCCGCCATCGTCTGGGCGATTGCCGTGCACGTCACCGAAACCGGCCTCGCCTCGGGTGTGAT
>JBGUED010000332.1:0-3498 GCA_041821525.1 Candidatus Aminicenantaceae bacterium
CTCCAGTGCACCCCTGATCGGGATGCTCATGTTTGGGAACCTGATCCGGGAGAGCGGCGTCACCGAGCGCCTCCGCAAGACGGCCGGGGGCGCGCTCATCGATATCGTGACCATCTTCCTGGGCATTGCTGTGGGGGCGACCATGGGAGCCGAGCAGATTCTGAATGTCCGGACGCTGTACATCCTGCTTCTGGGGGTGGTGGCCTTCAGCTTCAGCACGGCCGGGGGGATCGCCTTTGCCAAGCTCCTCAACCTGTTCCTGCGCCCCGGCAGGAAGATCAATCCCTGCATCGGCGCGGCCGGCGTATCCGCGGTCCCCATGGCGGCGCGGGTGGTCCAGCAGTTTGTTTCCCGAGAAACGGACGGCCGGGTCAATCCCCTCATGCCGGCCATGGGCCCGAATGTGGCAGGCGTGATCGGCTCAGCGGTCGCAGCCGGGGTATTCCTGACTCTCCTGGGCTAACGTCTGGAAGCGCGGGACCCCTCCAGGCGGGCGGTGAACCAGGCCCACAGCTTCCTGTGGAACTCCATGCTGGGCGGGTTGTCCTGCAGGATGGAAAATGCACTGAACTCGGAGGTGTCCTCCGGCTTCATTTTGAAACGGGCCTCCGGATCCCAGAGAACAGGGAACTCGGGGTGGAACTGGATGCCCAGCACATGGGGGAAATCTTTATGGGCGATGGCCTCCACGACTTTTCCATCCAGAGAGGTGGCGATGGGGTACAGACTCCGCCCCAACTTCTCGACCGCCTGGTGATGGGCGCTCATGATGAAAGGTGTATCCTGGGGGGAAAATCCCAGTTCCTGGATGAACAGGCTCTCCGGGAGGAGCCTTATGGGATGCAGGTTGTAGCTGAAGAGCCTTTTCTCTGGAAACAACCGCGCATAGGGATTGGTGTGCCAACTCTCCCTCCCCAGGGCGATGACCTCCTCCTGGGAACGGGCTCCGTAGATCTCTGCCGCCACGTCCTGGACCATGGTGCCTCCGGTGCCCACGTTCAGGGTTTGCTCTCCCAGGCAGATGCCCAGTACCGGGAACTCCGGCGCTGAGGCGAGAAAGGGAGTAAACTCCTCGTCCTGGAATCCGCCCAGAAGGTGAAACATGAAGGACAGCTCCAGGAAGTGCCGGTAGGGTGTGCGAATCCCGGTCAGGAGCGAGGTCTCTTCGCCGTAGAGGTAGGGCGGGATGTCGGCTCCCCCGAAGAATATGATGCCGTCCGATTTTTCGAATATGTCTCTGAACTCTCCGGAAAGGCCGTGGTTCCCGAAGAGGTTGTCTCTGTCCAGTTCGCCGCTCAGCCGGTGGAAGCGGATCCAATCCAGGCTCTCGTCTTCGACCATGGCGATTGAGCGGTCATATTCGGTACGTTCCGCCTCGTGGAACACGCCCACCACCTCGAGTTTGTCCGGTGAGAACAGGCCCTTTTCCCGCAGCGTACGCAGCGCGTTGAGGGAGCCCGTCGAGGATAGAAGATGGCCAGGCGGATCCCTTCCGCCCGGGCGGGAGCCGTATCGAAATGGCGCAGGGACACCTCAGGATTTTCGACCTTCTCCGTCCCCGGCGCGGGCGCGCGGCAGGCAGACAGCAGGAACGCAAGGCTCAGGCTTACGAACAGGCTGAAGAAGCGAATCGTTCTGGGCATGGGCGGTCTCCTTTCTGGCATTGCTGACAGCATTATAGACGCCTCGCCCTGAATTGGCAAACCACACACGATCCGCAGCGGGCATAGAGAGAATCTTCGAATCCGGAATGTTGCACATCCATTAATGCAGGTTTTAGGGAACGGGTCGCAGCGACATCGTGGAGAATGGGCCTGCGCAGTTTCGAGGCCGGCCTAAGGGCAGTGAAGAGAGGCGAAAAGGAGCCTGAGCGGGCAGGGCGGAGATTGACATTTTCTGAATACTGTCTACAATAGGCTGTTTTTTCTCTAAATCATGACCTGACCGGCGTTTTTCTGGAATTATCAGATTACATTTTCCCCGGACAAACTTTTCGGCGCCGGATTCCGTTTATAGGGATGACACCGCTGATTCAAGGTCGATAGGATCGAGAGAAACTGACTGAGGGAGCATTTTGCGAAGACATGCTGTTGTTACACTGTTGCTGGTGATGGGCGCCCTCGGCGCCCTGACGCGCCCCACTCTGGCCGCTACTGTCCTGTCCATCCCCCGTATGTCCGGCAGCCCCAAGATAGACGGAATCCTGGACAATCCGTTCTGGGAAAAGGAAGCCCTCAAGATCGACGGATTCCGCCAGTTTACCCCGGTAGAAAAGGGGGATCCATCCCAAAAGACCGAGGCCTACATAGGTTATGACCCCAAGAACCTCTATATCGCCTTTCGATGCTATGACACGGATCCCCAGAAGATCCGGGCCTCCATCACCAAACGCGACAATGTCATAGATGATGACTGGATCCTGGTCTTCCTGGACACCTTCAACGAGAAGCGGCGCGCCTTCACCTTCATCATAAATCCCCTGGGGATCCCCCTGGACGGGATGCGGATCGAGGAGGGGGGCGATGCCGACATCGACGGCTCCTGGGACGCGGTCTTTCAGTCGGAAGGCAGGGTCGATGAAAAGGGCTATACCGTGGAGATGGCTATCCCCTTCAAGAGCATCCGCTTCCCTGACTCCTCCTCCCAGACCTGGGGCCTCCAGATCCAGCGCACCATCCGGCGCAAGAACGAGGAGATCTACTGGTACCCCCGCTCCCGTAATGTGAACGGCTTCCTGCTCCAGGCCGGACAGCTCCAGATCGAAGGAGACCTGGAAAAGGGTAAGAACCTGGAAATCATGCCGGTCCTGACCGCACTCAAAGAAGGTTCGGGCACGATCGATCCCGAGGCCGGGCTCAACCTGAAGTACGGCATTACCTCCAACATGACAATAGATCTGGCCATCAATCCCGATTTCAGCCAGATCGAAGCAGACATACCCAAGATCAACGTGAACCAGCGCTACGATCTGTATTACCCCGAAAAGCGCCCGTTCTTCCTCGAGGGCAAGGACTACTTTGACACACCCATCGAGCTCGTCTACACGAGGACGATCTCCACCCCCATGTGGGGAGGCAAGCTGACCGGCAAGGCCGGCAAGACCACCATAGCTTCATGAGCACCTATGACGCGGCGCCCACCGACATCGACATCCCGGGTGCCCCAGAGGAGCAGGAATCCAGCCGCGGGTTCGTGAACATCTTCCGGCTCAAGCAGGACATCTACGCGGAGTCCTATATCGGGGCCATCTACACCGACAAGCGCAACGGAGAGGACTGGAACTCCATCAATTCCAACTACAACCAGGTGGGAGGCGTGGACGGCCACCTCAAACTGGGCCGCTTCAACCGCTTCACCTTCCAGGTGGTGGGATCGCAGAGCAAGGTAGAGGAACAGAAGACCGACGTGGTGCCGGCCATGCAGTTCGACCTCAGCCATGCCTCGCGGCGCTGGAGCCTGTCCGCTTCCTACACGCACCTCCCTCCGGATTTTGACGCC
>JBGUED010000333.1:0-3492 GCA_041821525.1 Candidatus Aminicenantaceae bacterium
AAAACAGCCAGCAGGGTGAAGTACTTAAACAGGGTGCCTATCCTTTCCTCTGATCTGTATAACGCATCGATGTCGTCATCGAAGAACCGGAACTGGAAGGGATTCCCGGGGCTGTGCTTCCCCCAGACATCTTCCAGAAACGCCAGTGACCGGGGGACATTCTCTGCATCGAGCTTCACACACAGAAAGGCGAACCAATCGGGATCAACAAAAATGGCCAGGGGCTCCACCTCGTAGTGCAGCGTGCGGAGCTGGTAGTCCTTGACCACACCGATGATCCGGCCCTGTCTCTCTCCCCAACCGAAACGTTTGCCGATGGGATCTTCCAGATCCATGGCTTCGACCGCCGCTTCGTTGAGTACGAAACCCTCTGAGGAATCGGTCGTTATCTCTCTTGAAAAAAAACGCCCCAGAACCATTTCCAGCCCGAAGGTTTCTAGGAAATCGTAATCAACGGCGCCGATCCGCATCTGCAGCTGAAAGTCTGGGGATTTGCCTTCCCATTCCGCTCTCGATGTCCCCGATCCCTCGTAGATGGGGAGGAGGTCGACAGCAGTTACGCTCAGGATGCCCGGATTATTGAGGAGCTCGATCCTGACCGCATCAGCATTGCCATGAACCTCTTGAGACATGGGGATATAGATCAGATGATCTGTTTCGAATCCCAAGTTGGCGTTTTTCATATAGTGGATCTGGTGATAGATCACAAGTGTGCCTATGACCAGGACGATCGACAGCGAGAACTGGGTCACCACCAGGATGCGCCTGAATAGGGTCCCCTTTCCTCCTGTTCTGAGCCGGCCCCTCAGCACGTTTGCGGGTCTAAATGCGGACAGGAAGACCGCGGGGTAGCTACCTGAGAGAAAGCCAGTGAACAGGACGATCCCCAGGAGCCCTGCATAAAGAACTGGATCCAGCCTGAGATCAAAGACCAGCGGCTTGCCGGACAACACATTAAAAACCGGAAGGAGCAGCTTGACAATCACCAGAGAGACCAGGAAGGCCAACAGGGTAAGGAACATGGATTCCCTGAAAAACTGTTGGATGACATGGCTGCGGTGGGCGCCTAGGACCTTGCGGATCCCGACCTCCTTGGCTCGTCCCGAGGACCTGGCGGTGGCCAGGTTCATGAAGTTGATGCAGGCAATGACCAGGATGAGTGCCGCCGCGATGGAAAAGATGTAGACGTAGCGAATGTCCCCGTGCCCTTCCATGTCGAATTTGAAGTGGGACCTCAGGTGGATGTCCTTGAGCGGCTGGAGATAGCGGGAGGAGTCCCGTCGCTCCCGATATTTGTCCAGGATCTCCTCTATTATCCGGTTGACATCCGGGATATTCGCATCTTGCTCAAGCATGACATAGGTGAGATAGGAGACATCCTCCCAGTTGTTCAGGTCGCGGCCCAGACGGGCCAGGAGCTCGAACGGGATGAGGAAGTCGAACCGGAGGTGAGAATTGTGGGGGACATCTTCCATGACGCCGGAGACCCTGAAATCCGTCCCGGCCTGCGTGGTCAAAACCTGCCCGACCGGATCCAGGTTTCCGAAGTATTTCCCTGCCAGGCTTTCGGTGAGGACTATGGAAAAAGGATCGTCCAGGCAGCTTTCCCTATCGCCCTGCAGCAGTCCGAAGGAGAACATCCGCATGAAATCTGGATCGACCAAGGTCCCGCTTTCGACATGGTTCTCCGATCCGAGACGGAGACGCAGCCGCGTTTCGTTGTACCTCGTCGCCATCACAACGTCCGTGTATTCCTGCTGGAGCGCGGGTCCCAACGGGAGGGGAGTGACCGCATAATACTCCGATACTCCCGCGGCACGGCCTTTGGAGACGATCCGGTAGATGCTGTCTCCGTTCTCGTGGAATCCGTCATACCCGAGTTCGTCCCGGACCCACAGCAGGATGAGGATGCAGCAGGCGATCCCTATGGCCAGGCCAGTGATGTTGATGACAGAGTATCCTTTCTGTCGCTTGAGGACGCGCAGCGCGATCTTCAGATGATTCTTAAACATTGCGAGGCTCCATAGGAGAGAGTCTTTTAGGGAAACGGGAATCAGGCACATGATCTGGATCCAAAACCAGATAAGGGCCCTTAGGCGGCCTCTGGATCCGGCCAGGAACCGATGGTGCTCCTCAAAATCCTCTGCCGCGGACTCCTGCACCGAGGCTCGGAGCAGGGACCGCAGGAGCCTGATCCGGATGGGGACGGGAGGAATATCTGACAATGACCTAACCTCTGTCTTTGAGCCGGGGGATGTCCACCCAGAGGGCCGTGTTGATCTGCCTGACCTTCAGCAGAGCGCCTTTCCCCGCCGGAGTCAGGCGGTAGAGGATTTTCCTCCGGCCTCCCCTTTCGGGAAGAGGATCACTCGTATAGGTTTCTACGTATCCCATGTCCACCAGGCGTCCCAAGGGGGCGTAGATGGCGCCGAACAACCATCTGATCCCGGCTTTTGCCTCAATGTGCTTCCGGATGGTGACACCATAGGCCCCCTCCTTTTCCTGGAGGCTCCACACCGCCAGCAGCAGCATTTCCTCTTTACGGGATAATAGCTTCATTTCTGTTTCCTCACTATATGTATACGAAAAGTGAATAAAAAAGGTTGCCCTTGCTGGGACTATATTTTCATTTAAAATGAACATATCGGACTTTGAACCGGGAGGTCCCTTTGTGCAGAGGGCTGAGAGGAATGCCAGGCTCAGTTTTTGAATGCAAGCAGGGCTGTGACTGTAATGCCTAGTAGGAGCGAACTCCGGGTCCGCTGGTATTTTGCCTCTGCGGGGTCCGCGTTCCTCATCGCGATGCAGCCTTGATCAAGGCTGCCTTCATGTCCTTGGGAAGGAGGTAGTGATAGGACAACAAGCGGCCGTCATAGACAATGTTGAATACGCCGTAGGGAGAAGGCGCCTTCTCCCTGATCTCCTCGCTGCTCTTCAGCTCCACAACCCGACTGCTGATCCCCAGCTCGCGGGCGACTTCGAGCACGGTGTCGGTAGCATCGGGGATGTAGGGGCACTGGGCCGTGCGGATCACAGTCAGTCCCGCGCCGAAACGGCCCGCCTTCTCTTCCCAGCCTCCGGTGAATGAAGGGGGATCCGCCTGGCCAAATCTCTTCACCATGAGGGTGAAGGGAGACTCCTTGGCCGCGGATACGAAGCCGTGTTTGACCAGAGCTTTTTTCCCCATCAGCCAGTTTCCTTCACTTGCAAGCATGGCCACGCCTATTTTACCGGCAGCTTTGGCGTCCCGAAAACATTCCTGCATTAGGGCCCCGGCAAAGCCTTGGTTCTTACTTTTCCCCACTATCCACAGGCAGTGGATGAACATATAATCTGGAGCGTTGACCGACCGCCACGCATACTCACCGGGAAGGTATTCGATGAATCCCCGCTCGGGGAGCTCGAGCATCTTGATACGCATCCCCTCGGCGAAACGGGCCTTCAGCCACTCGAGCTTATTTTGGAAGCCCTCGGTCTTCCGCTTACTCATGT
>JBGUED010000334.1:0-3490 GCA_041821525.1 Candidatus Aminicenantaceae bacterium
GACGAATGCACCCGATTCCGTGGTCATCGTCAGCAAGGCCAGGTCCGAGTATACCTGGGTCGGCTGGGTGCCCGGCTATCCCTGGTATCCCGGTTGGGGTTATCCCGGCTGGGGCTGGTATGGCCCCTGGTATCCGGTGAGCGGCAGCTACTCCACAGGTACGGTTTTCATCGAGCTTGCAAGTGTCGATGATGTCAACGTACCTGAGCAGCAGGTCAATGCCAGCTGGGCCGGTGTGATCAACGGTGTCTTGGGTTCGAACGCCGGGGCCACGGCATCCCGCGTCACGGCCAACATCGATCAGGCCTTCAAACAGTCTCCCTATCTGGGAAGCAAATAGCGGGACGATCCCAGCTAGAAATTCAGGAGAATATAACAATGACAATCAAATCTTTAGCAACTAAAGCTACTTTATTCGTGATCCTGGTCGCCGTCCTGAACCTTCCCGGTCTGGCCCAGACAGGAACGAGTGTTCTGACCTGGGACCTTCAGCTCCCCATGTCCGACTCCAAGGATTTCCTGGGTCGCGGCACGCTGACGGCCCGCGGTGTGGGTTTCCAGATCCGGCGGCAGATGCGGGAAAACATCTGGGCCGGCGCCTATTTTGGATGGCACGTGATGAACGGCACCTCCGAAGGCACCTTCCCCATCGAGGGTGAAGAGTATATGGGACATGGCACCGGAAAGTCCTGGCGCTACATCAATGTCTTCCCGGTGATGGCCAACATCTTCTATCAGACGGGAGCGGCTCGCGGCCTGCAGATGTCGGTGGGGCTGAACGCCGGGGGCTACATAGCCGAAGAGAGATTGGAGGTTTCCTCCATCGCCCTCGAGCAGAGCCGGTGGGTCTGGGGGTTTGCCCCGGAGATCGGGATCAAGTATCCCGTGAGCTACGAGGTGAGCGCCTATATCGGTGCTAAGTACCACTTCGGATTTAAGAATTCCAAGACTATCTCGGGTGAAAGCACCGGCCTGTCCTATCTGAGCATCAGTATCGGAGTGGCCTTCGACCACGGATTCTTTTAAAGCGATTCAATCGCTGCGAACGCGACTTACAGAAAGGGGGCTCAATGAGCCCCCTTTCTTTTATTCTACTTCCAAATAAAGTCGTTTATCAGAACCTGTAACGAAGCGCCAATCTAACCTGATTGGGGGAGATCACAGGATGGCCGTCCAGGTCTTTGTATATTGTCTTGTGCAGCAGCGGGATTCCGCAGCCGATCAGGGCGGCCATGATATAGCCGGTTATCGCGTCGGTGCGAAAATGATGGGCCGAATCTATCCTCAGGTACTCCACCGCCGCCGGGTACACGGCGGCCGCGTTCTCCCGGTCAAACCTTTGGCCATCCAGTTCAACCCTTGATTCATGAGGATAACTTCTGCCGACATGACAGCCAGCATCCCGAAGTCCCGCCTCGTGTTCCCGTATGTCAGGAATGTGAGGTGCAGGAGTATAGAGGCATCCACCAGGGTGTCCCCCGCCTGAGACTCTCGCCACACCAAATATGACCAATTCGCGTGTCAGGTCAAGAGAATAGGGAGACACCAACGGCTCTGTGATCAACACAGCCGTTTCTTGTTCATACGCGAATCCCAAACCCCTTATCGAGATCATGAATAGGAAAAATAGCGCGACGGTGTTTATTTCAATCGAGATTTCCTCTCAGCCACAGAAATATTAACAGTTCCTGCATGCTACGTCTATGGTTCAGATTCCATGTGCATGCCCTTCTGACCCTATGATTGCACCAGATTCATCTGGGATTGGCATCCGCCCACTGAATCTCGAGACCTGGAGCATAGAGGACGATACGAGAGGCAGAGGGCCCATCTTTGACTTCGCATCGGGCCTCTGCTATATGTGGGTCATAGTACCTGATTGGGATATGAGGAGGGACTCATGCTTGCGGATCTCAAGGCGCTCTACGCTATGATGCTGCGCTCGCGGCTGTATGAGGAACAGGTGCAGGCGCTGTGGGAGCAGGGCCTGATCTCAGGTGAGATGCACATGTCCATCGGAGAGGAGGGTATTGCGGCCGGGGTGGTCTCCCTGCTGCAAGAAGACGATGCCCTGGCCTTGGACCACCGTGGGACAGCGCCGCTCCTGATGTGGGGAGAGGATCCGGTCTTGCTTATGAAAGAGATCCTGGGCCGGCCCGATGGGCTGTGCCGGGGGCAGGGCGGGCATATGCACCTCTTCTCTCAGAAGCATATGGCAGCCTCCTCCGGCATAGTGGGTGCGTCCGGCCCCACGGCCGCCGGGTTCGCGTTGGCCCTGCAGAGGCAGAGCAAGGACGCGCTGGCTGTGGCTTTCTTCGGGGAAGGTTCCATGAACCAGGGCATGCTGCTCGAATCCATGAACCTGGCTGCCGCCTGGAAGCTTCCGGTGGTGTTTGTATGCAAGGACAATGGCCTGTCTATCACGACCGTCTCTTCCGAGGTGACCGGTGGCAACCTGCTGCAGCGCGCCCAGGGGCTGGGGCTTACACCTTATGAGGCAGACGGGACCCGAGTGGAATCCGTGCAGGAGGCAACCTCCTCGGCCTTCCAAACAGTCAGGGAGGGAGGCCCTCCTGCCTTCCTGCTGGCTCGCTGTTTCCATTATGAGGGACACTTCCTGGGAGATGGGTACCTGAGGATCCTGCGGCGGCCGCTCAAGCAGGCCCGGCACATGGCCGGAGAGACCATACGGTCGTTCGTTTCTTCGGAGGGCGAGGGCCGCTTCTCCCGGATGGGGAACCTGAAGCGGGTTCTGACCTCGATCGATCGGGCCAGGCACGAACAGAAGGCCCGGTGTGTGGATCCTTTGAAGTTGGCCCGGGACCGGCTGACATCAGAGAAGGAGTGGCTGGACCAGACCGAAAGGGAGATCCGGACAGAGGTGGCGGCGATCGTAGCCGAAGCACTGGAGGATCGGTCCGGGAGGGCGGAACCATGAAGACCATGAAGTTTTCCGAGGCCATAGATGATGTGCTTGTCAAGGAGATGGAACGTGATCCCCGCATTGTGCTGTGGGGAGAGGATATTGAAGCCTTCCGGCTCCCCCTATACACGAGATTCGGGAAAAACCGCGTTCGCTCCGCACCCATCAGCGAAGCCGGTTTCATGGGGGCGGCCGTAGGCGCGGCCATGGCGGGGCAGCGCCCGGTGGTCGAGCTCTGGCTGGTGGATTTTGTGACCGTGGCCCTGGATGCCCTCGTCAACCATGCCGCCAAGACAGAGGTTTTTTCCGGAGGGAGATGGAAGGCACCCCTGGTCGTGAGGGCCCCCTGCGGCGGCGGCTACGGGGATGCCGGTCAGCACGAGCAGAGCCTCTGGGGGTGGCTGGCCCACATCCCGGGGCTGAGTGTGGTCGTGCCCTCCAACCCAGCGGATGCCGGCGGGCTGATGCTCTCGGCCCTGCGATCGGACGGGCCGGTGGTCTTCTGCGAGCACAAGCTGCTCTCTGAGCGGCACCTCGAATATCTGGTGACCGGGGGGAGGAAAAACC
>JBGUED010000335.1:0-3478 GCA_041821525.1 Candidatus Aminicenantaceae bacterium
CAGCACGGCCTCTGTCCCGGCCTCTGCCTTGATCAGGGCTCCCAGCTTCTGCTTGGGAGGGATGTTGTAGCGGGCCCGCAGCTCACGGATGGCGCGGATAACGTCTTCGATCAGTTCGAAATCATTTTCGATCCCATCGTCCTCCCGGTCTTTCCTGGGCGTTGGCCAGGCCGCGGAGATCAGGTGCTCGGGCGATTCGATGGGAGCATCCAGGCCCCGCACGGCACACTGCGCGCCCAGCGCCTCCCAGAGGACCTCGGTGATGAAGGGGACGAAGGGGTGGAAAAGCCGCAGGACCTGATCCAGCGTGAATGCCAGCACCGAACGGGCGACCGGGGCCGAGGTTTCGTCACGGAAGCGGGGCTTTATGAACTCCAGGTACCAGTCGCACAGCTCGGACCAGAAGAACTCGCGCGCGGCCCCGATGGCGGCCGAGGGATTGTACTCTCTGAGCTGTGTGGTAACCCGGCCCACGACGCGGGAGAGGCGCGACAGGATCCAACGGTCTTCGTCCGCCAGCTGATCCGCGGCCAGAGGCGTGAAGCTGTGTTCCCCCAGGTTCATGAGGGCGAAGCGGGACGCATTCCAGAGCTTGGTGCAGAAGGCGCGCCCCACGTCGAACCGCTCGCTTATGATCTTAGCCATGGGCAGGTCGGGCATGGTGCCCAGGACATCGAATTCCTTGCCGGTTTGGGGGCAGAGGTAGGTGAAGATAGTGCGGCCGTGCTCGGCCGTGGCCAGGTCGACCAGCTCGCCGGTGAAGGGCGAGACGGCCTGGACAGGCAGCCGGATATCCTGGGTCCCGGTCTGCATGTCGCAGAGCACATAGCGCATGGCGTCGGCCCCGTATTTTTCTATGATGTCAACCGGGTCGATGCCGTTGCCCTTGCTCTTGCTCATGCGCTCACCCTTGCCGTCCTGGATGTTGGCGTGGATGAAGCTGTCTGTGAAGGGCACATCTCCCAGAAGATAAAGTCCCATGACCTGCATGCGGGCCACCCACAGGGTGATGATGTCGCGGCCCGTGATCAGGCAGGAACCGGGGTAATAGTAGCTCAGGCTGTCAGGCAATCCGGCCTGGGATCCCAGCGGGCGCTGGCCCTGATCGACGCGCGCGCTCTCGGGATCGGGCCAGCCCAGGGTGCTGAAGGGCCAGAGCGCGGAGCTGAACCAGGTGTCGAGCACATCCGGATCCTGACTAAGGCCTGCTTTTTCGAGCTGTTCTGCATGTCGCTCCGCAGCCTCTTCATTCCGGGGACATGCCAGTATGTCGTAGGCCTGGGTGGGATCGAGGGCCTTGATGACTTCAGGAATGGGTTTTACGACCTCGCCATCCTGATTTGCGATCCATACGCATAGATCCCGGTTTTCTTCGGGGATGGTATCTAGAACATCCTGGAGGTCCATTTGCTGGCAACCGACGTGCCAGATGGGGATGCGGTGCCCCCACCAGAGCTGCCGGCTGATGCACCAGTCGCGCTTTTCCGCCAACCAGGCACGGTAGGTGCCCCCGTAGCGGACATGATCGGGATGGAACGTGAGGTTTCTGCCGGTCAGGGATCGGTAGTCGCGGTCCGTGGCGTCTATGGCGGCCTGGGCCAGGCCCACGGCCTTGAATTCTTTGTCCGTCGCCTGCCCGCACCGGATGCCGTCAGGCATATCGCCCATACGGATGAACCACTGCTTCGAGAGGTAGGGCTCGATGGGGGACTTGGAACGGTCGGAGTGGCCGATCTCGATCTCCCGGTCCTCGACTTGGTGCATGAGGCCCTGGGATTCCAGATCTGCTACGACCTTATCCCGAGCCTCCAGCCGGTCCAGTCCGGCATAGGGCCCGGCGTTTGAGTTCAGGGTGCCGTCGTTGTTCAGGATGTTGACGATGCCGATCTCTTCCTGGTGGCGCTGCCAGACATCGTAGTCATTGGGGTCATGGGCCGGTGTGATCTTCACACAGCCCGAACCCAGCTCCGGCTTGGCCCACTCATCCAGGATGAGCGGCATCTCCCGGTTCAAGAGAGGGAGCATCACCCTGCGCCCCTGCTCCGCCATATCTTTGAATTTGAGGAGCTGGGGCAGGAGTTCGGCCTTGTGCAGCTTGATGCGGGCCATCTCCTCTTTCATTAGCGGCACCTCTTTCTTGGGTGCAGTTTTTATCCTCTGTCCCAGGAGCCTCAGCTGGCGGTCGAGCTCGCCTGCCGGGTCGGGGTGGCAGGCCACGGCCGTGTCTCCCAGCATGGTCTCGGGCCGGGTGGTGGCCACGACTGCGTATTCGGGCTCCCCCGGCTGCGGGTCGATAACCGGATAACGCATGTGCCAGAAGTGGCTCTGGACCGTCTCGTATATGATCTCGTCGTCCGATACAGCGGTCTGGAGCTGGCAGTCCCAGTTGACCAGGCGGAAGCCGCGGTAGATGAGGCCGTCCCGGAACAGGCGGAAGAACGCCTCGCGCACGGCCCGGGCACACACGGCATCCATTGTGAAGCGCGCCCGCTTCCAGTCGCAGGAGCATCCCATCTGCTGGAGCTGCTGTATGATCCGTTCCTGGTATTCGTCCTTCCAGGCCCAGATCTTCTCCACCAGCGCCTCGCGCCCGATGTCGTGGCGGGTCTTCCCTTCGAGTTCGAACAGGCGTTTTTCCACCACGGCCTGGGTGGCGATCCCGGCGTGGTCGGTCCCGGGCATCCACAGGGCATTCATCCCTTCCATGCGGTGCCAGCGGGTCAGGAGGTCCTGCATGACGTTGTCCATGGCATGGCCCATGTGCAGGGCGCCCGTGACGTTGGGCAGCGGCATCATGATGACGTAGGTGTCGGTGCGATCGTCGGGTACGGCGGCAAAGGCATCCGCCTCGATCCAGCGCCGGTAGACGCGGTCCTCGTACTCTGTGAATTCGTAGTGCTTCGGTATCTCTTTAGACATCGTAGTTCCTAGTCCGCCGTGTTTTTTGGCTTCCAGTATGGGGTGCCCATATTACCACTACCTCCGGAATCAAGTCAATTCAGCCAAAAAGGGGACAGTCCCCTTTTTCATATTGACTTTTACTCCTCTTCCAGGTTGAGGTCATGCTCCAATGAGATGTCATCTTTATCAGCGCTATATTTACCCACCACAGAATCCGCCTGTCGATAAAGTGTGGAACGGTCATCCCTTTTATGGGACCTAAGATGGCTCAGGAACACAAACAAAAAGACCGTGCTGATGACAGCCAACACGGCGAAAAAACCGGCCAGCGCTATGTCATCACTTATGCCTTCGATTTTCAGCATCACGGCCATGCCGATGAGGGCCACGGCCAGGATGATGACAAAAACCAGGAAAATCGGGGTCAGGATGTATCCCAATCTGTGTTTCTTCATCAACAGCAGGGCTGCGATGACCAGGCCGGGCAGCGCGAATGCCAGGTCAAGGACATGGACCGGATTCACCAACAGGCCGTAATTGCTGACGCTGGCAGGAACACTGTCGCTCAGGATTGCGG
>JBGUED010000336.1:0-3467 GCA_041821525.1 Candidatus Aminicenantaceae bacterium
GGAAAGACGTGCAGGAGCGGGAGGAGCGCGCTGAGCGGGAGGATATCCAACGCCGCCTGGACGCCCTGACACCCCGGGAGTACGAAGTGCTGGTCCTGGTGATCACGGGGAAACTCAACAAACAGATCGCCGCAGACATGGGAACACGCGAGAAGACCGTCAAGGTCCACCGGGCACGGGTCATGCACAAGATGGAGGCCGGCTCCCTGGCTGAGCTGGTGCGTCTCGCGGAGTATGCAGGGATAGCATCCGGCCGCAAAAGCAGCGAGAGTGAATGACAAACCGGCCATCCTTGACTGAGACAGGATCAGTTGGTATCTTAGGGGGCACCTGTTCCCTGGATTATGAGATGCGTTTGGTATGGGAAACACACAAATGAGCGGCCCTAAACGGATTGGCTTATTGGCCCTGTTGCTCTTGGGCTTTGGGGGCCTGCCAGCCCTTTGCGTCGTCAGGACCGATATCATTTACCTGCAAAACGGAGACCGGATCACGGGAGAGATCAGAAAGCTGGAGCGCGGGAGGCTGGAGTACAAAACCGATGACATGAAGATCCTGGAGGTCGAATGGCTGAAGATCGATTTCATCCAGAGTATCCATGAGTTCGATGTGGAATCCGTATCCGGCCGCCGTTATCAGGGCACGCTCGATCAGGGGGAAGAAAAGGGCCAGATGATCGTGACTACCGAAAACGCCCGTGTCACTCTCTATCTCAGGGACATCGTCCGGATCGACCGTCTGCGCAGCACCTTCTGGAAGCGGATCCGCGGCTACTTGGATGCCGGCCTCGGCTATGAAAAGGCCACCGACCAGTGGACGTGGGCCCTGGGGGGAGAGGCCAACTACCGGACCCAAAAATGGGCCACAGGATTTGTTGTCAGCTCGTATTTCCGGAACCAGCAGAAGGTCCAGGACACACGCAGGAACAACGTCAATTATTCGCTCGAACGGATCTTTCAGAACCGATGGCTGGGCCTGGGATTCGGGCAGCTGGAGCAGAACGACGAGCTGAACCTGGCCCTGCGAGAGCTGCTGGGTGTCGCCGTCGGCCGGTATATAATCCAGAACAACACCATGCTGTTCTCATGGCTGGCCGGCGCTACCTACACTCGAGAAAAGGCAACGGGTGAAACCGAATTCACCAGCGGCGCCGAGCTCCTCCTGGGGGGGCGGTTCGAAGCCTTCCGCTTTGTCCATCCCGAGCTGGACTTCAGTATCAGTCTGTCCGCATTCCCCAGCCTGACCGAGAAGGGGCGCGTCCGGATCAACCTGGACACCCGCCTGCGCTACGAGATCTTGAGAGACTTCTTTTTTACCGTGAGCCTGTTCGATAAGTTCGACGGCGTCCTCAGAACCGATGGAGTGCGCAGCAACGATTTCGGCTTCGACACCAAAATCTCCTGGTCCTTCCGCTAGTCTCTTTTTGGGGACGGACCATGAAATGTTAGTGATATTAAACAAGTTAGGTTCTTAAATGCGCGGTCTCGATACCGAGGTGTCGACCTACTTATCGGTCTTGACCAGGGCCTTGATGACCACACGCTGCCATCCCCGGATGAAAGACACTAAATCCTGCCTTTCCTGTACGCTGAGGGCCGGACGATCTCCCGACTCCTTCCCCCAGGACGGCATCGCTGTGCTGCTGCGGCCCAGGGATATGGTGGCGAACAGATAGCCGTTGGTGGCGGCGTTGATCAGTTCCTGGCTGTTCAGGGCCGGGGCCTTCGTACCCTCCCCGTCCCGGCCGTGACATTCCACGCAGCGGTTCTGGAAGAGAGCCCTCCCCCGTTCGGAAGATCCAAAGTTCGAACCGGCGTAGATGACCTCCAAAGGCCGGGAAGCGGACGCTTGGCGCAGGAAGGTGATCACATCCGCCACATCCTGTGTCGAGAGCCGCTCCTGCAGCGAGACTGCGGTAGCCCAGCCGAACATGGCCGTCCCCCGGCGACCATAGGAAACCATGGCCGTCAGGAAGGCATCGCTGGCTGCTGCCAGAAAGTCCGGATTTTGTATGGCTGGCCCGGTGTCGCCCTGTCCGTAGATCCCGTGGCAGCGCGAGCACAGGAAGTGGTATCGCTCCTTGCCTCGTGCGGCATCTCCCCTGGCTCCGAGATCGAGGGAAGACCTGCCGGCCACGGTGCTCCAGCTCCTCAGGAAGGCCAAGATATGCGCCAGCTCTTCCGATGAGAATCGTCCCCATCCCGGCATGGCTGTGTTGCCGCGTCCCCGGGTTATGGTCTCATACAGATACGTGTCCGAAGCTGCGGCCAGCATGTCGGCGTTGCTGATGGTGATGACCTGTGCACCCTTGCCGTCTTCTCCATGACACAGGGCGCAGTTTTCGAGGTACAGTTCGCGCCCTGCCTGTACATCGCCCCGATTGCTGTGTACGGCAGCGAGCTCCGACAGGACCACTCGCTGCGACTTGACATGCGCTGCCAGGTCCCGGATCTCTTCGGCTTTGAGTCCGGAAAACCTCGGAAGCCAGGCCGCCATCTGGCGGCCGCTGCGGCCATGGGTGATGGTGAAGGCGATGAGGTCCTCTGATGCCACGGATAGGAAATCCTGATCGCCCAGGGAGGGAACCCCGGTCTCGTATTTCTCGTAGTCTTTCCCTTCCCCCTCCTTGCCGTGACAGGCAGAGCAGAGCAAGGGGTAGGCCTCTGCCCCGGTCAAAAGACTTCGCTGGCCCTTGAATTCCCGGAGCGTTTCGAGGGAAAAATATTCGAAGGGGATGTCCGGTTTGGCCATGCCCAGCGTGAATGTGATCATCGCCTGGATTTCGTCTTCGTCGAGGTCCACGGCCAGCATCTGGGAGCCGGGAGAGACCATCTCGGGATCCTTGAAATGTGCGTACAACCAATTGCTTACGGTCCTATCGCCTGCGATGCGGGAAAAATCGTATTCGTGCCTTGTCTTCTCTCCCTGGACGGTCAAATCCGGCCCGATGGTTCCGCCCACGCCGCGTGCCTTGTGGCAGCCCAGGCAGCCCTCCTGGCGAAAGACGCGGAGGCCGTTCCCAAATGTCTCGGTGCCCTCCAGAAAAACACTGTCTCCGAAGATAGCCAGGTGGCACTGGCCGCAGGCCGACTGCGCATAGTCGAGCGAAAGCAGGGGAGAGGGCCAGTGGGCCTCGCGGGCGCGGGCATGAGCGTTTTTCTGATCGACCGCCTGACCCTGGCCGGCATGGCAGATGGTACACCCGAAGCGGGCTGGGGGGTGAAACTCGAGGAGACTCCCGCTGTGGGCGCGGAGCGGGAGGGGCTGGTCCTGCATCCCGAGATCCGCAGCACCGATGTGGCAGGTCTGGCATCGGTCCGTGCGCTCAAGGTCCTCCAGCAGCACCTGCCGGATCCGAGGTCCCTCCACCAGGGCGGCCGGGAGCCCTTCCCCACCCTGGCTTCTGGCGCTTATCAGCTCGGAGTACTCTTTCTGATATTGACGCCACTCCGGCCGGCCCTCCTTTA
>JBGUED010000337.1:0-3453 GCA_041821525.1 Candidatus Aminicenantaceae bacterium
ATGCAGGCCCTCAACGATCTCCTTGAAACCGCGGATCGTGTCCTCCAGCTTGACGTACTTGCCGGGGGTTCCGGTGAACTGCTCAGCCACGAAGAAAGGCTGGGACAGGAACCTCTGGACCTTCCTGGCCCTGGACACGGTGAGCCTGTCTTCCTCCGAAAGCTCGTCCATGCCGAGGATGGCGATGATATCCTGAAGGTCATTGTACCGCTGGAGGACCTGCTGGACCTCGCGGGCGACTTTGTAGTGCTCCTCGCCCACGATCCTGGGATCCAGGATCCTGGAGGTGGAGTCCAGCGGGTCCACGGCCGGGTAGATCCCAAGCTCGGAGATCTTCCTGGAAAGAACCGTTGTGGCGTCCAGGTGCGAAAAGGTAGTAGCCGGGGCGGGGTCGGTAAGGTCATCCGCAGGGACGTAGATGGCCTGGACCGAGGTGATGGAACCTTTGCTGGTAGAGGTGATCCTCTCCTGCATCTCACCCATTTCGGTGGCGAGGGTGGGCTGATAACCCACGGCACTGGGGATACGGCCCAGGAGAGCGGAGACCTCGGAGCCTGCCTGGGTGAACCGGAAGATATTGTCTACGAACAGGAGAACGTCCTGTCCTTCTTCATCCCTGAAGTACTCAGCGGCAGTGAGGCCTGAAAGCCCAACCCTCAGACGCGCCCCGGGAGGCTCGTTCATCTGGCCATAGACGAGGATGGCCTTGTCGAGGACCTTGGACTCCTTCATCTCCAACCACAGGTCGTTGCCTTCACGGGTACGTTCACCCACTCCGGAAAAGACCGAGAAACCGCCGTGCTCGGTGGCGATGTTGTTGATCATCTCCATGATGATAACGGTCTTGCCCACCCCGGCGCCTCCGAACAGGCCGATCTTGCCGCCTTTGACGTAGGGTTGGATGAGATCGATGACCTTGACGCCGGTCTCGAGGATCTCGTTCTCGGTGCTCTGATCCTCCAGGCTGGGAGCCGGCCTGTGGATCGGGTAGCGCACATCACTCTCAATGGGGCCCATCTCATCCACCGGATCGCCGGTGACGTTCATGATGCGGCCCAGGGTGGACCTGCCCACAGGGATGGTGATGGGGCCGCCGGTATCCTCGGCCTCCATGCCGCGGATAAGGCCGTCGGTAGAGCTCATGGCCACCGTCCTTACCACGTTGTTGCCCTGGTGAGCCTGGACCTCGGTGATAAGGTCGATCTTCACGCCACCCGATTCCGCCTGGATCCTGACGGCGTTGTAAATGGCGGGAAGTTTCCCCGGCTCGAACTCGATATCGAGAACAGGTCCGATGATCTGTGTAATTCTGCCGATGTTCTTCAATTAACTGTCCCCCTTGATGAGGTATTTAGTAGTTTGGCCTATATATTCCGCGCTTCGAAGCCCTTTCGCTCCGAACCGTCTACTTCATCGCTTCCTTGCCGCTGACAACCTCGATGAGCTCTGTCGTAATGGCAGCCTGTCTGGTCCTGTTGTATATGAGGGTGAGCTTGTCGATCATTTCCCCGGCGTTCTTTGAGGCCGACTCCATGGCGGTCATCCGGGCGCCGTGCTCACTGGCTACCGACTCGAGGAAGACACGGTAGACCTGCACGTTGATGTGCCTGGGCAGCAGCTGTTCCAGAAGTACGTCCTCGGAAGGCTCGAAGGTGTACTCCACCGGGTAATAATCCTCGGAAATATCCATGGGCTTTATGGGCAGGAGCTGTTCTACGACCACTGTCTGCTGCATAGCTGACTTAAACTCGTTGTACACCATGTAGACCTGGTCGAACTCCCCGGAAAGGTAGTTTTCCACCACATCGTCTCCCACAGCAATGGCGTGGGGGAAGGATATATCGGAAAGGATGTTCAGGGACACCTTCCGAATGTTGTAATCCCGTCGTTTGAAATAATCGTTGGCTTTACGTCCCACCAGGTGGAGGGTGAACTCCCAGTGCGGGCGCTCACGCATGAACCGCTCGGCCTGCCTGATGATGTTGGAGTTAAAAGCTCCACACAGGCCCCTGTCGGAGGTCACCACGATGAGGTCCACCTTTTCAGGCTCCCTGGTATGGAGCAACGGGTGGGCCTGGGGGTTCGTCCTCAGTGCGAGGCTGGACAACACCTCGAGCATCTTGTGAGCGTAGGGGCGGTTGGCGAGGATGGCCTCCTGGGCCCTGCGCAGTCTCGAAGTCGCGACCATTTTCATGGCTTTGGTGATCTGCTCGGTGTTCTGCACCGAGGTGATGCGTCGTTTAATCTCCCGTAAGGTGGCCATAAAAGGTCTCTGCTCTCCTTAAAGTCCCTTAAATCCCCCTTTAGTCCGAGGGCCAGGAAGGCTTATTCGTAAACGAACTCCGACTTGAAGGCTGCCAGAGCGTCCTCGAGCCTGGGTTTGATCTCGTCGGTAATCTCTTTCTTGGTGGCCAGATCCTTCACAAGATCCGAGAACCTGTTGTCCATGAAGTGGTAGAGCTCTTCTTCGAATTTGCCGAGGGCATCCACCGGAAAATCGTCGAGGTGCCCGTTTGTGGCCGCATAGATTAGAATGGCCTGCTTCTCCACCGGCAGGGGCCGGCGATGATCTGCGTGTTCTTCTGCAAGAGGTCGTCCCGACTCATTCCCGGCTTCCGGGCCAGCCCCGCGGTCACGACATAGATACCCGAGCCCGCGGTGTCCGCGTAACTCTGGGCTCCCGTGACCATGGTGTCGAAGCCCTCCACGGGTGCGGACTCCCACTGGTCCAACGCCTTGCCCTGCGGTACGCCCTCCAGGATGTCGACCAGCACTACTTCCCGAGCGAGCTCGCGCTCCGCAATTCTCTGCGCTGCGGTCGCGCCGACGTGGCCAGCTCCGACTACGGTTATCTTGTCCACGGTGACCGTCCTTGAGTGGAGAGTTTGGATTGGGTCTGTCGTCAGAAGAACGGGTGCGGGGGAGGCCGCGCCACGAGTCTTCCAGATTCCAACCTACCCTGCCTGCGTCGATGCGCAACCGGTGGTTGGGCCTTCAGCCGCCGACCTGGCTCAGGGCTCTGAGTCCGCCGCTTCCGCGAGCCGTCCCGAGCTGCAGAAGGTGCCGTTCGGGCTTGCCGGCAAGCGCCTCACGAACCGCGTGGACGATGTCCCCGGTGGCTCTCAAAGGGGTCTTCAGATCCACCTCGTGCGTGCCGAACAGGCAGGTCCTCAGCTTTCCGTCCGCGGTGAGCCGCACCCGATTGCAGCGGTCACAGTAGTTATGGGACAGCGGTGTGATGACACCGACCGTCCCAGGAGCGCCGTCGAATCGGAAGTACGTGGCTGGCCCGTTCCCCATCGGTCCGGCGGCGGACCGCAGGTCGCCGATGTCCTGGAGGCGCTGGAGCACCGAGTCCGTGGACAGAAATCGCTTCGAGAGATGGAGGTTGTCTCCCGTTGGCATGAGCTCGATGAACCTGACGTGCCACGGCCGCTTCCGGGTGATTTCAGC
>JBGUED010000338.1:0-1584 GCA_041821525.1 Candidatus Aminicenantaceae bacterium
GTTGCAGATTATGTGACCCTGCTCCTGCTGCTGGTGGTGTTCTACCCGGGCCTCCTCCTCTTATTGGGGAAACTGGTTCCGCTCCGTTTCTACCGCAATATCGCACCGGCCATGCTGGTGGCCGGCAGCACGACTTCCAGCAGCGCCACATTGCCGGTGTCCATGGCGGTGGCCGATGATAATCTGGGAGTCCCGGAAAAAGTCTGGGGCTTCACCCTCCCCCTCGGCGCCACCATCAACATGAACGGGATGGCGGCTGCCATCGGTGTGATCGCGGTGTTTGCCTCCCACCTGTATGATGTGCCCCTGACTCCGGCCCTGCTCTTCCAGTTCATTTTCCTGGGCCTGGCCCTCTCCATCGGCACAGCAGGCATCAAGGGCGGCGGGATCGTGATGTCCGGGGTTTTGCTGCAGACGCTGAACATGCCTTTGACGCTGATTCCTCTCCTCGCCTCCCTCTGGCCGATCCTGGACATCGGCCACACAGTGTGCAACGTCACCGGTGACCTGGTCGGCACCTCGATCGTGAGCTCCCGGTTGGGCATACTGGATGAAAAGGTCTTCTCCGGCCGGAATCGAGCCTCTGTCAATAAGGATTAGACCGGAGCTTTTCAGGCCGTGATAATACAACCAAGGAGATGGATATGATACGAGAAACCCAAGCAAGATCCCTCATTGACTCCTATGACCTTCCAGTGGGAACGCCGACTGATCTGGGAGGCACAGGATGTATATCTGGAGATGTCGCCCATCTTCCAGGCCGATCACATCGATACTCCGCTGCTCATGTACCACGGCGACCAGGATAACAACACGGGGACATTTCTGATCCAATTCGAGCGCCTGATCCAGGCCCTGACCGGCCTGGGCAAGACCGCCGTCCTCTACATCTATCCGTTTGAATCGCACGGCCCCCGCTGCATCGAGACCTATATGGACATGTGGAGCCGCTGGTTGGAATGGTTCGACATGTATGTGAAAAACGGAAGCCAGCCGTAACCGATCCACCCCCGGCTGGAGGTTGCCGCCGTGCCTCCGTCCAGGACACCTTTTGTTTTGATCGACACCCAAGTGAAACGGAAACGGGTGTGACCTTGTATTAAGAATATAGACCTGTTAATATTTCCTTCTGGGAATATATCGGAGAATGCGATTGAAAACACACCTGATACGGCATACATTCCTGTTCATCCTGCTCTGTTCCCTGGCCTTGCTTTCTTGGGCTCAGGGTCCTACCGGCGCCGTACGCGGCAAGCTCACCGATCAGCAGGGGCTGCCTCTCCCGGGGGCATCCATATACCTGAGGTCGGACAAGATCATGGGCATCAAGACCTATATCACCTCGGACACCGGTGTGTTCCAGTTCCGGGCTCTTCTGCCTGGGACCTATCAGCTCACCCTGGAAATGCCGGGCTTCAAGACCGCCAAGATCGACAACATTGTTGTCCATGCGGGCCGCACGGTCAACATCGCCTTGCCCATGGAGATGACCACCATCGAAGAGGAGATCGCCCTGGATTTCGCCGTCCCTACCATCGATGAGGAAAACTCTAAGACCGCCACCATCATCGACCATGCGATGCT
>JBGUED010000338.1:1594-3437 GCA_041821525.1 Candidatus Aminicenantaceae bacterium
ATCGCCCTGGATTTCGCCGTCCCTACCATCGATGAGGAAAACTCTAAGACCGCCACCATCATCGACCATGCGATGCTGACCCACATCCCTTTCCAGAGAGACCTGCGCCTAGCCATAAGCTCAGCACCGGGTCTGCTCCCCGATCTGCTGGGATACCCCCAGGCCATGGTCATCACCGGCGGATCCGAGCGGGATGCCATCTACATCACTGACAGCCTCACCCTGGCCGATCCGCTGGCGTCCTTCACCGGCCCCAGGGTCAACTATGACCTCGCGCATGAGATCGAAGTAGAGACCACGGGTCACCCGGCAGAGGTCATCAACTCCGAGGCCGGATACATCAATGTCGTGACCCGCTCCGGAGGACCGGGTGTCCGGGGGGAATTGCTGCTGCATCATACCAACGAAAACCTGATCGGCAGCCTGGATACACCCCAGGAGTTGGCCGACCAGAATATGAGTCTCCCGGCCAGCCGCACCTATCTGTGGGACACATCCCTCTCTCTGTACGGCACCCTCTACGGAGATCTCCTCCGCTTTTATACCAACGTTAGATACGCCTCCGAGAAGCGGAACACACCCTTCTCCCCCTGGACAGACCCGCTGGGTGTGGACCATTCCGCCTATGCCGGGAAATACTCGGACACATCCGCATTCTTCCGTTTGACAGGAAAGATCACACCGGAGTTCAAATTCATCGGGACCGCCTCCTATGCACGCCGGAAATCCCCCGCCTATTCCGACTTTTCCTCAGCCAGGCTTCCGGAGGAGTCCACGGCCCAGTTCGCGCCCTCCAAAAACCTTTTGCTCACAGGCTGGCTCAACTACATCATGAACCGCAAGACCTTCGTCGACGTCAAGGCCAGTTATGTCATCCAAGACTCGACGCTTCAACTCAACGAGGCCGGGGCCGACAAGCCCAGCTACATTGATGAGACGACGGGCTATGCCTGGGGCAGCGGTCCCGCCAACAACAAGCAGAAAGTAACCCGGTTCATGGGCAGCGCAACCCTGGTCCATTTCAATGACCGGGTCCTGGGCGGAAACCAGAAATTCAAACTGGGCCTGGATTACGACAGCACATCCAGCGAGTGGAATACCTGGAAGTCAGACAATCTCATCGTGTATACCAACAACGGCAACCCCTACTACTTCGGGATCAGCGAAGCTCCCGGGGGAGAGGAGGTGGGGACCGGGAGGGTGGCCTTTTCCCTGCTCGGCGATGAGCAGGGAAGCCTTCTGAACGGGATCGACATCCAGCGCCTGGGCTTCTTCGTGCAGGACACGGTCACTATCGCGGGACGCGTGAGCTTCAATCTCGGGATCCGGTTCGACCGGAATACGGCTGACATCAGGGAGGGGATCAAGTCGCTCAGCGCCAATCCCCTCGCCTACGAATTGGGCGAAGTGTTCATCGAGCCCATAACTGGGGTCAACCCCTACGGCAGCGGCACTTTCCTGGCCTGGAACAAGGTCCTTGCCTGGAACAGCCTTTCGCCCCGCCTGGGCATGATCATCGATGTGCTGGGCAATGGACGGGCGCTGATCAAAGCCTCATATTCCCGCTACCACGAACTGCTCAAGGCCCAGAGCGTCATCCCCCTGGCTCCCTACAATTTCGGCCGCCAGCACGAATTTTTCTGGTTCGATGTGAACGAAGACCAGGTCGTGCCTCTTCAGCCCTTCCAGGGCGCCGGCGGCTTTGGCCCCGTAATCGGTGTCGACGTACCCCGTGGCGCCGGACACGGTGATGCGCTCCATGCCGGCGAGCAGGCCGATGCCGTTCACCAGGTCGACGGCGGAGATAACGGCTCCCGAGAGACCGGTGAGCTCCTTGAGGGTC
>JBGUED010000339.1:0-3398 GCA_041821525.1 Candidatus Aminicenantaceae bacterium
GCAGGTACTTCAACATCGGCGAGGCCCGCATTCACGGTTTCGAGCTGCAGGCACAGAAATCCGTGCGCTGGGGTGCGGCGACCATCAACTACACCTTCCTGGATCCCTGGAACGTGAGCGACGACAGACCTCTTCCCGCAATTTCCAAGCACAACCTCAACTTCGAGGGCCGGGTTTATCCTCTCCCCAGCCTCCGGCTCTCCCTCTACGGGCTCCTGGCGTCCAGCTCCTACTGGCTGACGTCGGATGACGAACTTGTGGAGATTCCCTCCTATTTCAACCTGGATGCCGTGGTGGCCTTTACACTCAGGCAGTTCGAGATTTTTGCACGCCTCACTAACATCTTTGACAGCCACATTTACACAGAACTGGGATTTCCTTGGCGGGGGCGCTATTTCGAGCTCGGCTTCCGGGCCGATGTGTTTTAGAGGATCAATTCGATGCTGCGGGGTGCGGCAGGGACGTCATCCAATGAGGTGACCATGCTCCGCAAAATGTTGCTCACGATGCCTTGGACAAACGCATTCATCTTCACCGGGGTACCGTCGACCTCCAGCGTAACTCCGCTCCCGGCCTCGGCCGTGAAAACGGCCTCCTGCGAATCCTTCGGGATGTCGTCCAGCGACCGGGAGATGCCCTCCATGACATTGGTTAATAGGCGGGCCACAAAAGCGTTCATCCGCACATCCTGTCTGTCTACTCTTAATCTCATGTCTCTACCTCATTTAAAATGAAATCGGCGAGCGCCTGGATCTGGTCGGGATGGAAGACCGGCCTTCCGAGAGATAGGTCTTCCTCGCACACCACAGCCGCCAGCTCGGTGGGATCCAGTGAGATCCGCCCCCGGTGGCCGGGCCGCTCCACGGCGATCATGGGTATGTCCCTGTCATGCTTCCCGCCCTCCACCAGGACGATGTCCTGATCCGCGAACACCTGTTTCGCAAGTTCCGCTGCGCTTTTTTCGGGAGGTGTCCGTTTGATAACCGCCCACCGTGAGGGGGAGAGCATGGCAATCCCTGCGGCACCTTTATCCCAAAACCGGGAGCTATCTTTTCCCTCAAGATCCAGATCGAATCCCTGGTGGCAGTGTTTGATCACTCCGGTCTGCAGTCCCCTCCGGTTGAATTCCTCGACCAACCGCATGACAAGGCGTGTCTTGCCGCTGTCCGACACGCCCACAATAGAAACAATTCTCATGCCTTGGCGCCCCTTCTCTACAGTCCCAGATCTGCGTAGATCCCCTGCATGGCCCCGATGCAAATGGCGATGAATCCGTCCAGGTCCATCCCCTCAACCATCCGGATCTGCTCGATGTCCTCACGCCGGGCCCCGCGGGCAAAACTTTTTTCCTTGTAGCGCCGCTTTACGAATTCCAAGTCAATGGAAGCAAGTTTACGGTCGGGATGCATGAGGGTTGCAGCGATTATCAGGCCGGTGAGTGGATCGACCGCGAATATGACCCATTCCATCGGTTGCTCGCAGGGGATCATCCCGGCATGTGCCTGGATCGCGCGGATGATGTCAGGATCCAGGGCATACGGCTCCAGGATCTTCAGGGTCTCCTGCGTGTGCCGTTCAGGGCTCTTTTCCGTCACCTCATAATCCAGGTCGTGCAGTACCCCGGCCAAGCCCCACTTTTCCACATCCTCACCCAGGTGATCTGCCATGGCCTGCATGCAGACCTCCACCGCCAGGCAGTGTTTAATCAGATTCTTGTTCTTGAGATGCTGTTTGACCAGCGACAGCGCTTCATCCCGTTGCATTGGACACTCCTTTCTCTATCATGAAAGCCGCCCCCGAAGAAGCGGCCTCTCTTTCGTCCTCTACGTGCACCTCGATGACATAGAGCCCCGGATCTTCAGGGAACCAGTCCCAGGTATTCACCTCCGAGTGATCCCGCACGACTTGGCGCTCCTCCCCCACCTGAACCGGCATATAATAATACAACCCGTAGTTCAGCAGCAGATAGTGAGTCAGGTAAAACGTGTACTGCGGCTGGAAGAAACCGGTGACCTCGGCCTTGACCTGGATCTCTTCGTTGGGTTTCTGTGGGGCTGTCTTGGCGAACACCACACTCGCCTTGACCTCTTTTTTCAAGTAGGACAGCCGGCCCTGACCGGTATTCCAGTCAAAATGGGCCAGGATCAGGAAGGGAGCATACCAGACCGGATTGGCACGCAGTTCCTCACCAGCATCGAATTGTCCCCGGTCCTCCCCGCTCTGTACATCGAAACAGACCAATCGGGCTGAACGCGAGGCCGCTGTTATGCGGTCGTCAATGACCTGGGGGTAAAACCGGCTGCGGGCCGGAACATGCTTCCACCACAGGACCGTGCCGCTTCTGCGTGCAAGGCAGTACAGCACATTGTTCCGGCTGATGATATAGATCCGATCATCTTCCAGCACGGGCCGGCTGTCCACAGGCCCTCCCGTACGCACCTTCCATCTCGTCTTGAAATCGGGCAGACTCACACAGTATACAAAGTGATCAATGGAACCGAAGTAGATCCTGTCGTCGTCGATCAGCAGGCCGCCCCGGACCGCTCCGCCCGCGGGAAAACGACCCACGGGGCGCCCATCAGCATGGAGCACATAAACATTTCCGTCCTCACATCCGAACGCGACCCGTCCCGGGCTGCAGGCCGGCTTGCATTGAATCTCATCGTCGGCCTGAAAACGCCAAACCGTTCTGCCCGTGGCCCTGTCCAAGGCCACCAGCTCTCCGGCTGTCGTCGCCACATAAAGATGCACGTCCCCCTCACACCCCCCTGCTGAGAGGGATTCGGACAGAGGCGCTTCCCACACGGGGCTGCCCCCGGCATCGAGACAGTATACGCTCCCCTCCACATCCCAGCAATAGATGTGCTCCGTCCCCAGGAAGACGGCTCCCGCTGCAGGCGCACGCATGCGGAACTCCCACGCCATCTCCGGCTCCCCCGCGTCCATGGCGTACACGCGACCCTCATGCGTGGCGAGAAAGACCCGGCCATCGCGCAGGAGAAGAGACTCGAAGATCTCGCCCTCGAAACTGAGCGTGTGGGCCTGCGACAGGGGAAAGATGATGCCTTCAGGGTAGAGCTCCACGCGTGACCGGAAAAGGGAACAGGACGGGAGCGCGGCCAGGAGTATGAGCGAGACCCAGATATTTTTCATTCGGTAAGGAGGCTATTTTAACATTTTTCCCCTCCCGGCCTCAATCTTTACATGCCGGGGACAAGTTGATATCATTCAGGCAACCGCTGATGATCAATTACATCCTCCTCTACAAGATTCGCAAACGCGTGAAGAGGATCATCAAAGACAAGATCGAGGACGAAGAACTGGCCACGACGGAAAGGTCCTGCATCGGCTGCCTGGCCGATGACATCTCCTGGGAGATCTATTACCTGCTCAAAGAG
>JBGUED010000340.1:0-3390 GCA_041821525.1 Candidatus Aminicenantaceae bacterium
GGGCAGGACATCTGTGAGCCTCACGAAACGCACCAGGTCCGAAGTCTCGGCCTTGCGCTGCCGGCGGGTGGCTGGGTCCAGAATGGTGACGGCGGCCGAGCCGGGATCAAAATGAACTTCGTCTCCGCCCACAGTATAGGCTCGTTCGCCGTCCCGGCCATACATGGTGATACTGGTCGGAGTGGAGCCCAGGCAGTCGCTGACCAGGGACGGGGTGATAAATACCCTCTGTTCCGGTCCGTCGACACGCATACCGGCATCCTTGAACAGCTGGATAGCCTCTTCGTTCTCCACAAATACACCTGTCCGTTCCAGCAGGACATAGGCTTCCTGAATGATCTTTTCGACGAGCGCCTGGGGAAGTAGCTGTAGCTTGGGTCTGATTTTCGAGATCATGGCTCTTACCTCGATCCTAAGAGTTCTTTGACGGCCTGGACCGCGGTCATGGCATTCTCAGCATACCCATGAGCACCGATGTCCTGGGCCCAGCGCTGGTTCACAGGGGCCCCGCCCACCATGACCTTGAATCGGTCGAGGAGGCCTTGTTCTCTGAGGTTTACCACCAGCGTCTTCTGCAGCAGCATGGTGGTTGTGAGGAGGGCCGAGACGCAGATCAGGTCGGCTTCCACTTCCTGAGCCGTGGCAATGAACCGGTCCAGCTTGACGTCGGCCCCCAGGTCGACTACATCGAAGCCATTGGCTCCCAGCATGGACGCCACAAGGTTCTTGCCGATGTCGTGGATGTCGCCTTCGATGGTCCCGATGACGATTTTACCGAGCGAACGAGCTCTGATGTTCGCTTTATCCAGTTCGGGTTGGAGTATTTTCATGACCGCTTTCATGCACTCTGCGCTGGTGATCAACTCCGGCAGAAAGTATTCTCCTTGTTCCCACAGGTCTCCCACCTTCTGGATCCCGAGGACGTATCCCTGTTCGATTACAGCATTGAGATCCATACCTTGGGATATTGCTTCGCGAGCCAGACTTTCGGCCTGATCCCTGTTCCCATCGATTATGGATTGTGTCATTTCGTTAAGCAGTGTGTCTCGTTCCATGTGTGCTCCTTTTTTCGTCCTTCTACCCTACCATTCCTATGCGCTATCGTCAATCCGAGTATGCGGGGATGTACGTCCCTCCCCCTGGCAGACATGGGAAGACGGATATGGTATAGTGGCTGCGATCCAAACGCGAGGACACCTTATGCTGGATTTCTACGGATGGGCCTATGACACCTGTCTGGGGCCCATACTAAGTAAGACGCGGCACTGGATGGCAGCTTATGTACGGGAGAAAAATCTCTTCCCTGTCCTGGACCTCTGTACAGGGACCGGGGCCTTCTGCCGAATCATCGGTGAAGGCCCGCAGCATTCGGTCTGGGGCCTGGACCTGGACGGCCGATTCCTGCGCTATGCCCGCGCCAAGGCTCCCCAGATCCCGTTCATCCAGGCGGACGCAGGCCGGATGCCCTTCACAGACTCCGTGTTCGGCGCCGTCATCCTGTCCTATGCGGTACACGACAAGGCGCCCGGTCTGCGGACGGCCATGATGGAGGAAGCCCGGCGTGTGCTGTGTGCACAGGGGCAGATCCTTTTCCTGGACTTCGAAATCCCTTGGGACAAGGCATCTCGCATGGGGCGAGTGTTCACCTATGGCATAGAACGGCTGGCGGGGGGCGAACATTTCCGGAACAGCCAGCAGTTTCTGCGAGCCGGGGGGCTGCACGCGTTTCTCGCTCTGTCCCACTGTGTCGAGTTGGAGAGCCGATCCCTGCCCTGGGGGAATTCCCGGATTGTCGCAGCCCGCTTCCGCGAATGATTCCATGTACGGCTTTATTTTATGGCGATTTCTGTGGAGTCCAGCCGAAGGGGTAGAAAGGGGTAGAGAAGAGAGGCGATAAGGCGACTGCGGGAGCAAGACCGGTTCCACAAAAATGTCCGCACATCTATTCTTCAAAAGATCAAGGATGCGTACGAAATGGAGGAAGCCGTTGTCAAATCGGATCGGGCGCAGTACAATACCTAGAAAATAAGCATTACATCAAAGGAATTAACATGGTAGAAACCTATGAAAGCAAGACCAAGAAAATAGCTCTCCTGATCGACGGCGACAATGCCCAGCCCAGGCTGATCCAAGAGATCCTGGCTGAGGCGGGCAAGTATGGGGCACTGACCATACGCCGGATCTACGGAGACTGGACCACTTCCAATATGCAGGGCTGGAAGGACACCCTGAATTCAGCTGCCATACAGCCCATCCAGCAGTTCCGGTTCACGGTCGGCAAGAACGCCACGGACAGCGCCATGATCATCGACGCCATGGATATCCTGCACTCCAGGACCGTGGACGGATTCTGTGTCGTCTCCAGCGACAGCGACTACACACGCCTCGCGACCCGCATCCGGGAGAGCGGTGTGTTCGTCATGGGGATCGGGAAGCGCATCACTCCCAAAGCATTCGTCAATGCCTGCAATGTCTTCATCTTCACCGAGAACTTTGACATCAAGGCGAGGACGGCACCCAAGGGAAGGAAGACGACGAAACAGGCATCTTCCAAGGAAGATAAGGAAGCTAAGGAAGATAGGAAAATATTCGATCCGCTTCCTCTCCTCAAGGGAGCTTTTGACATGGCGATCCAGGAAGACGGCTGGGCCAATATCGCGACCATGGGCTTCTATCTCCGTCAGCTGGACCCGAGCTTCGATCCCCGGACCTACGGCCACAGGCAGCTCTCCCAGCTGCTCAAGTCCCAGTCCAAGTTGTTCGACATGCGCTTCCAGGAGACACCCGGATCCACAGACATCTTCGTGCGGCTCAAGGACTGAGCCTCTCGTGAGAAAAAAGCTTAAGAAGCAGCTGAATACACGCAATATTTTCCTGGATCTTCAGGCGGATAACAAGGCCTCCCTTATTGAGGAAATGATCGACCGTTTGATCCAGGGAGGTTTCGTGAGCGACCGGGAAGGTGCCCTCAAGGCCATTCTGGAACGCGAGACAAAGATGTCCACGGGGATGAACAACGGCGTGGCCATCCCGCATGGGAAGACCGATTCCGTCGATCGCCTGGTGGTGGCTGTGGGCGTGAAGCGTTCGGGCATCGATTTTGATTCCACCGACAAAAAGCCGTCTCAAATCTTCATCATGACCATTTCTCCGGCCAGCCGGTCGGGGCCCCATATTCAGTTTCTGGCAGAGGTGAGCAAGATCCTCAGGGACGAGGCGTCCCGTCACCGGTTGCTGGAGGCACAATCGGAGGAGGACGTCATCCGGGTGTTCGGTTAGGGAAGCAAATGAGACGGTCCCTCTTCATTCTGCTGGCAGTGGTAGCGGCACCGGGACTGCTGTGTGCCTCCAATCCGGAACAGGCTCAGGACATGGGGCACCTCATGACGC
>JBGUED010000341.1:0-3382 GCA_041821525.1 Candidatus Aminicenantaceae bacterium
TGAGATTATTTTTTTTATATCTTCTAACAGGGCTTATTAACGGGCCCTGATCGGTACAGATACGAGGCGTCACCCTAAACGCGCGGCCCGCAGGTTTTCCTGGATCTCATCCCGGTTCGACATGGCCACCGCTATGGCGCTAATGAAATCGTGATCCAGGACCCACTCGAGGGCGCCCTGGAAGGACGGGGCTTGGCTGTTTTTGAAGACATAGGGTCCTGCGGAGCAGGTCTTCATGGCCACAATCCCGAGATTGTTCTTGTGTGCCTTTTTGAGCTCGACCTCGACACGGGGCTGATCCCACTCGCTCGATCGTCCCGAATTCATGTGCACATAGGAACCTTTGTGATTGTAGGGGAGCATGATGATGTCGAAAAACCGGGACTCATTGGCGATCTCCAGCAGGGGGATCTCATCATGGCAGGAGAATCCGTGCGCCCTTATAACCCCCTGCTTTTTCGCCGCGGCAAAGAATTCCATCACGGTCTCGTTAGTCAGAACATCCACTTCACCCGGATCGTGGATGAGCATGATGTCGATGTAGTCTGTACTCAATGCCTTGAGACAAGCTTGGAGGTCGGATTCCATGGATTTCCTGATCGCGCCGGGGGTGTACTCCGAGGAATCACTCCCCCGGAGGCGGACCCGGATCTTGGACTGGATGATCACGTCCTTGCGAAGTTCCTGGAGGGTCTCGCCGATCATGCGCTGGTTGTTTCCGTTGAAGTAGGACAGGCCGGTATCGATAAAATTGATCCCGGATCCCAAGGCTTCCATCAGGAGCGAAGGCTCCATGCTGCGGGAGGCTCCGTATCCCAGCACTGTAGGCTCGATCCCGCTCCTCCCGAGGACCCGCTTCACCAGGCCGGAGTCGCTGTTTCCCCAGAGGCGCAGCGGGCTTTTTTTCAAGACATTGAGTGCCACCAATCCCGTGATTCCCGCCGAGGATTTCTTGAGGAATTCTTTCCTGGTGATTTTTCTGTCATTTTTTTCCATGCTCTTTTCCTCCGATCGATTCCGCCGGGCGGACATCCACAGATTATAATCAATCCGCCCTCCAATCTCCAGGAAAAACATCGTTTTTGTCGTCAATATGTGCCCGATGCCGGAGAATGAGGCTCAGATCCGAATAGCATCCCAGGTTACTTGGGAAGGGCGGATTTGATCAATCACATCTGATGAAACTTGAATTCATGGCCTCTTGACTGCCAGTCAAGGGCCCGACCTAGACCTCTCCCCGCTTCCCTCTCCACAAAAAAGTGGACGAGGAGGGGACAAATTGCCTAAGCCTGCGTAAATCTGGACACGGTTGACTAGACCGTCATTGAGGCTCTACTCCTGTAAAATAAATACCCCTGGCCGGACTCGAACCGGCAGGTAGGATAACCTACAGGGGATTTAGATCCAGAGGCCACAAAATACATCCACACACACATCTGTTGTTCCGGCTGTATCGGAATTATTTGAGGGCTTACCGAGATTTTCATATAATTATCCAAGGAGGATCAGATATGTCAAAGAAATTTCAAGAGCCAATTAGGAATCTACCGCAAGCTAATATTCCATTGGAAGGCCTCACGACATATCTTTCCCAATCGGAGAATCACCAAAGGCTACTTCTAGTCCCGGTGATCTCCCCAAGATTCGAAGGCGGAGGTCGCTCGTGATGGACTCCTTCAAGCGAAATGCCATACGGAAGGATCTCCTCGTCTTTCTCCTGCCGTGGATCTTCATCATGTCACTGGCCGCAGTGGTGAGCGTGTGGGAGTTTGCCGGGGGAGGGGATCCTGAACTCAAGCTCTCCCCGTCGTCCATCCTCGGGCTGCTTTTCATCATCTTTGGACTCCCCATAGTCCTTCTGGCCGCAGGCACATTGCGGAAATCCTACTCGTCGACTCTCGTTATACGTGAGGACCATCAGCTCATACAACACGGCATCTACAAGCATGTTCGGCACCCCATCTACTTCGGGACTATCCTGGTGTTACTCGGCATTCCACTTTCCCTGGCGAGTCTGTACGGGTTCGCCACCATGGTGTTGGTGATTCCGCTCTTCCTGAATCGGATAAGAATCGAGGAAGAGCTCTTGACCGAGGAATTCGGGGCGGAATACAAGAGGTACAGGAAGACTTCGAGGAAACTGATTCCCTACCTTTTGTGAGGGCGGTCAGGGATGTGGGGGGGGAAACGGAGGGAATAGGACTCGAACCGGCGACACACGGATTAGGAATCCGTTGCTCTGTCCAGACTGAGCTACAGGGGTATGTACTCCCATGTATAGCGGAAAAGTCCTCATGGGTCAATATCTTGTTATATAGTACTAAAGTCCACTTGACAGAGATTCCGTTTCCCTCAATACTATCATTATAGGACATCAATTAAACTTCCATTTCAGGACATCAAACAGGAGGGTATTAAAATGAAAACAATCAAACTCACTTTCTTTGTGCTGCTCATATCCTCGCTCTTCTTTGCCTGCCAGCAGGCGGAGAAAGCGA
Source organism: Candidatus Aminicenantaceae bacterium (assembly GCA_041821525.1). GTDB lineage: Bacteria > Acidobacteriota > Aminicenantia > Aminicenantales > Aminicenantaceae > JAUXEH01. The sequence goes on from JBGUED010000341.1 coordinate 2,499, forward strand.
CAGGCGCACACGAAGATCAGGAATTCCAGGGCAAGATCGCCCGGAGCTACGCAGAATCGGAAGAGTGGTGGCCTGAAGATCCCCGGCCACCCGCCGGCGCACCCAATGTCATCATCTTCCTCCTGGACGACGTGGGCTTCGCCCAGGTCGGCTCCTTCGGCGGACTGATCGACACACCCAACATCGACAGCCTGGCCCAGAACGGCCTGCGCTACAACAACTTCCACACCACAGCCCTGTGTTCCCCCTCCCGAGCCACTCTGATGGCCGGGCGCAATCCCCACTCCATCGGCCTGGGCAGCCACGCCCTCACAGCCATGGGATTCCCCGGCTACAACGCCATCATTCCCGAGACTGCCAAGTCGGTGGCTAATTACCTCCAAGCTACAGGATATGTAAATTATGCCCTCGGAAAGTGGGACCACACTCCCCTCTACGAGGTCTCCCAAGTGGGACCCTTCGATCGCTGGCCCAGCGGCGAGGGTTTCGACCACGCCTACACTTTTATGGCTGCCGACGTCCACCAGTTCATCCCGGTGATGTGGAATGACCACACGCCCGAGCCCTACCGTAAGACTTACCACCTCGACCAGGACCTGGCCAACCGGGCCATCCAATGGATCACTGGACACAAGTCCATCAAGCCCGACCTGCCCTTCATGATGCTGTGGGCCTCGGGCTCGATGCACTCGCCGCACCAGGCCCCCGACAGTCACATCGACAAGTACAAGGGCAAGTTCGACATGGGCTGGGACAAGGCCCGCGAGATGATCTTCGAGCGCCAGAAGAAGATAGGGATCATCCCCGAGGGGACCGACCTCACGCAGCGCACTGAAGAACTCCCGGCCTGGGACTCGCTCAACGCCGACGAGAAGAAGCTCTAC
>JBGUED010000342.1:0-3378 GCA_041821525.1 Candidatus Aminicenantaceae bacterium
TTCCCCGCTGAGGTTCCCTATATAGAGGGATTCCTCCAGGATGAGCGGTGAGGCCTCGATGTCGTCATCGGAGAAAAACTCCCACACCTTGCGGCCGTCTCCCAGGTCCAAGGCAAAGACCCCGCCATTGGTGGAGCCGATGTAGATCCTGCCATGGCCGATCACGGGTGATGAGACGATAACCGCACCGGTATCAAAGGACCACAGCAGGTCCAGTTTATCCGGGATGGGGTCCCGCGCGACGCCGGACATGGCTGCGTCTCCGCGGAAGATCGGCCAGCTGGCGTTCTCCACATCCCCCAGAGGCCGGCCCGGGGACTGCTCGGACGTGGAGCACGCGAACAGTAGAGCCAGGCCCGCAGCAGCCAGAATCAGGGCGCTCGGCTTATGCATGATCCGACCTCTCTCGATCTTTCCAGGCCAGGGCGGCCGTGGGACAGGCAGTCACACACTCGGCCGCCGCCATGGTCAGTCCCTGCCGCAGGGATTCGTGGAACGGGATTTCGATCCTGACGTCGAATCCACGCCCCACAAAAGTCAGGCCCAGCTCCTCACCATACTTTCTGGTGAGACGCACACACAGGCCGCAGCGGATGCATTTCCCCGGCTCGTAGATGACCAGGTCGTGCTGCACGATCCTCAGGAATCCCTTTCGCTCTTCACCAGGGAACGGGAGCGGGGATGCCTGATACACATCGGCATATTCCCTCAGCTTGCAGGTGTCAGGTTTGCGACAGTCACAGCCCAGGCAGCGGGCGGCCTCATCCCGGGCCTCCTGCTCTCTGAAGCCCCTGCCGGGCCCGCCTCCCGGAGACAGCCGACCATGGGGCTCGGCTTCCTTGAAGAACTCCTCCATCTCTCCTGTCAGCGGCTTTCCCATCACGGAATTAAACCGACGAGGGATCCCGGTCAGTGGCCTGTGCTCCAGATACTGCAGCGTGGAGAACGCCATATTCTTCCCCTGGGCCACCGCCCGGATGGCCATCTGCGAAGGAACGACGGCACTGCCTCCGGCAAAGACGCCGGGCACACTGGTCTCGAAGGTCGCCTTGTCGATCTTAAGCCCGCGTGCGGTGCGTCCCAGCTGGGGAAAGGGAAGTTCCTCGGCTTCCAGGGCACCCACCGCCAAGAGCACAGCCCCGTAGGAGTCCCGGAGCTCCTGCAGGTCGAGGTCCTCCCCGAGGGTCTGTCCTAGGCGGAATTCAACGCCCTCTACAGCCATCTGTTCGATCTCTGCGTCCAGCACGGACCTGGGGAGCTTCTCTTCTGGGACGCCGTAACGCAGCATCCCGCCGGGCTCGGGATTCCTGTCATAGACCACACAGTCATGCCCTGCCCGTGCCAGGTGGAAGGCCGCGGCCAGGCCGGTCGGCCCAGCCCCCACGACAGCAACGGCCTTGCCCGAGCGTTCCCGCCGCTCGGGGCGGTAGGGCCGTTCCTGGGCCAGGTCCACGTCGGCGGCATATCTCTTGAGGAGGCAGATCGAGACCGGGTCGTCATGGAACCGGCGCTTGCAGGCCTTTTCACAGGGAGCGGGGCAGATGCGGCCCAGGACCGCCGGGAGGGCGATATCGTCCTTGACCGTCACCAGGGCAGCCGCGCCCCGGCCCGCCCGGATCTGACGGATCATGCGGGGGATGTCCATGTGTGCGGGGCAGGCCCGTTGGCAGGGAGCCTGGCAGTCTCCCACGTGTTCGCTCAGGAGGAAGGCCAGGGCATTGCGGCGGGCGTCCTGCACGGCTTCATCCCCGGTCTCGATCCGCATCCCCTCCTGGACGGGTGCGGAACAAGCCGGGATCAGCCTTTCTGTCTGGGTTTCGTGCACGACACAGATCATACAGGAAGTGAACTTTCCTGTCCCGTTCAGGTGGCAGAGGGTGGGGACCGAAATGCCGTGTTCACGGGCGGCCTCGAGAATGGTCTGCCCCTCGGGAGCCTCTATCTCCCGGCCGTCGAGGATCAGGGAGACGGAGCTCATGTGACCTCAACCGCCTCAGACGGGCACACCTGGCGGCACGTGCCGCACTTGATGCAGCTGTCCTGGAAGATCTCGTGCTGCTGATAAGGGAGGAGAGCTATGGCGTGGGCCGGGCATTTCTGGGCACAGATGGTGCAGCCGATACACCGGTCCGTGATGGTGTAGGTGATCAGGTCCCGGCAGCGCATGGCCGGACAGGTCCCCTGCAGGTGCGCCTCATACTCCTCCCGAAAATATTTGAGCGTGGTTAATACGGGATTGGGGGCCGTCCTGCCCAGCCCACACAGGCTGCCCTGTTTGGTCTGGAACGCGATCTGTTCCAGCCGCTCGAGGTCATCCGGCTTCCCCTTCCCGGCACAGATCTTCTCCAGGATGTGGAGCATGTGCCGCGTGCCGATGCGGCAGAACGTGCACTTCCCGCACGACTGACTGCAGGTGAAGGTCAGAAAATAGCGGGCGATGTCCACCATGCAGTCGGTCTCGTCCATGACCAGCAGGCCGCCAGATCCCATCATGGCTCCCACTTTGCTCAGGTCCTCGAAATCGATCCGGGTGTCCGACAACGCGGCCGGGATGCAGCCGCCGGAGGGACCGCCGATCTGGACGGCCTTGAACTCCCGGTCGTTTTCAATGCCGCCCCCGATGTCTTCCACCACCTCGCGGATGGTGATGCCCATCGGGACCTCGATCAGTCCGCCCCGGGCGACTTTGCCCGCCAGGGAGAAAACCTTGGTCCCTCTGCTCTGTTCCGTGCCCAATTTGGTGTAGTTCTCGATCCCGTTGCGCAGGATCCACGGGACAGTGGCCAGGGTCTCGCAGTTGTTGACCAGGGTGGGATGGCCCCACAGGCCTGCCTTGGCGGGATAGGGAGGCCGGAAAGTGGGATTGCCGCGTTTCCCCTCCAGCGAGGCGATGAGCGCGGTCTCCTCCCCGCACACAAAGGCGCCGGCTCCCTCCATGATGTCCAGCTTCAGCGAGAATCCGCTCCGCAGGATGTCCTCGCCCAGGAGCCCGCACTCCCGGCACATAGCGAGCGCCGCCCGGACCCGCTTCACGGCCAGAGGATACTCGGCCCGGATGTAGAAATACCCCTCATGGGCCCCTACAGCCAGGGCGGCGAGGGTCATGCCCTCGATGACCCGGAAGGGGTAAGACTCGAGGATCATCCGATCCATGAAGGCCCCGGGATCTCCCTCGTCTCCGTTGCAGATGACATACTTCCCGGCTCCGTCCGCCTGGCGGACGATCTCCCACTTTTTGCCGGTGGGGAACCCGGCCCCTCCCCTGCCCCGCAGTCCGCTCTCCTGGATGAGACCCACGATGTCCAGGGAAGGAGTGCCGGTCAGGCAGCGCTCCAGTGCCTGAAAGCCGCCCCTGTTCCGATACTCGTTCAGGTCCAG
>JBGUED010000343.1:0-2079 GCA_041821525.1 Candidatus Aminicenantaceae bacterium
TGGGCGGCGCTCTGGAGCTCTTCGGAAGAAGCATAGTTGAACGGCAGGTGATGCGCCATGTCCACTCTATTGTATCTGAAATCCCCTCTCCAGCGAAACAAAAAAAACCAGCCCGGACTTCGTGGGCCTGAAGATTGAATTCTTTCTCCGGATATATGACAATAGGGCCTTAACCTGGTTAATTTACGAGCCGAGTTTGCTATAGCAGGAGAGACATGACCGACAGGCTGCGCATAACGGTCTCCGGGATCAGGGGAAAGGTGCCCGAATCCCTGGATGTGGACGTGGCTTCCCGCTTTGCCTCGGCTTTCACGTCCTACCTGGAAAAGGGCCGCGTCGCCCTCTGCCGGGATTACCGGTTTTCGAGCGAAATGCTCAGCCTGGCTGCAACCTCAGCCGTCCTGGCCGCGGGGCTGGACTGCATCAACTTCGGACAGATCCCTGTCTCCTTCCTGCAGTTTCACCTGGCCCGCGACGGCTGTTCAGGCGGCCTGGCCGTGTCGGCCGGGCACAACCCCCTCCCCTGGAACGCGCTTGTCCTCCTGGGCGAATCCGGGTACTATCTGGAGGCCACCGAGGGGCCCGAAGTCTTCAACATCTACGAAGCAGGCAACTTTCAGAAGGCTGGCTGGCAGGACCTGGGGACGCTCGAGGAGCAGACATTTCCCCTGGAACTCTACCTGGCGTCCCTGGCCGGGCTCATCAACCTTCCGCGGCTCAAGGGCTCGGGCCTCAAGCTGGTGGCCGATCCCTGCAACGGTGTGGTCTCTCCCTATCTGGCTGCTTACTGTGACTATTTTTCACTGGACCTGGTGGCCATCAACGACGAACCAGACAAGCCCTTCCCCCACCCTCCGGAACCGTCTCCGGAAAACGCCTCGCAGACCGAGGCCGTCGTCAAGGCCAGCCAAGCCGACCTGGGATTCCTCCTCAACTCGGACGGCAGCCGTCTCTCCCTGGTGGACGAGCAGGGTACTGCCCTCAGCGAAGAACTGACCCTCCCCCTCTGCCTGCTGGCCCTGGAAGGGAAAGTGAAGAAGGCGGTCTCCACTGTGGCCACCACCTCCCTGGCCGATTGGGCGGCGGAACAGGCAGGGATCCAGCTCCTGCGCACGCGCGTGGGGCAGTCGGCGGTGACGCACACCATGGCAGCCGAGGAGGCGGAACTGGGCGGTGAAGGCTCGGGCAGCCTGGCATTCCTGCCTTTTTCCCCGGGATACGACGGCCTGCTGGCCCTAACCCTGATCCTGGACTGGATGGCGGCCAAAGAGAAACCGCTCTCTGAACTCACGTCAGTGCTTCCTCCCCTGGTCCGGAAGAAGCTCCGGATCGATGTCCCGGCGGACCGGACCTACAAGGTGATGGACAGGCTGGAAGCCGTGTTTGCCAAAGAGGACATGGACATAACAGATGGGATTCGCGTCCAACGGCCGGATGCCTGGTTCATCATCCGCCCCTCGACCACGGAGTTCATCCTGCGCATCATGATCGAGGGGAAAGAGGAATCCATGGTGGAGTCCATCGAGGACGAGATCCGGGAGAGGATCGAGGCATGAGGATCTCCGACCTCAAGATCAGCATCTCAGGGATCCGGGGGATCGTGGGGCAGAGTCTCACGCCCCAACTCCTGACCAAATTTTCAGAGGCGTTTTCATCCTATGTGGGCGGCGGCGAGATCGCGGTCGGATCGGATACGCGCCCCTCGGCCGAGATGGTGCGGTATGCGGTCATGGCCGGGCTGCTGTCCTGTGGGGCGGAACCGGTGGATCTGGGAATCCTTCCCATCCCCTCCCTCCAGATCTATACGCAGGAACACAAGTTGAAGGGCGCCATCTCGATCACGGCCTCCCATAATCCCGTGGAGTGGAATGCTCTGAAGCTGGTGAAGCATGGTGGATTCTTCCTCAGCCCCTACGAGGCTGAAGAGCTGCTGGATTACTACTATCAGGGCCGCTTCCGCCGAGTCGTTCAGCCTGAGCACATCCGCACAGAAGATAATCCATTTGCCATACATGCCCAGAGGATCCGACAGGCCTGCGACCTGGAAGCGATCCGCATCCGGCGGCCCAAAGTGGTCAT
>JBGUED010000343.1:2089-3377 GCA_041821525.1 Candidatus Aminicenantaceae bacterium
TTTGCCATACATGCCCAGAGGATCCGACAGGCCTGCGACCTGGAAGCGATCCGCATCCGGCGGCCCAAAGTGGTCATCGACCCTTGTGCCGGAGCCGCCACTCCCTATGTCGTGGGATTCCTGGAGGACCTGGGTGCTGAGGTCGTCTGCATCCACTGCGAGCTGGGCCAGGGTTTTCCCCGCAGCCCCGAGCCTGTGGCGGCCAACCTCGGCGCGCTCAGCTCCGCGGTGCTGCGGGAGGAGGCGGACATCGGCTTTGCGCAGGATGCGGACGCAGACCGGCTGGCCGTGGTGGACGAGAAGGGCCGGCCCATCGGTGAGGAGTACACCCTGGCTCTGGCCGTGGACTATTATCTGTCCGAAAAGCAGAGTTCTCCTGTAGTGGTCAACCTCTCGACAACCCGGGTGATCGACGACATCGCCGAGAGAGCGGGTGTGAAGATCCATCGTACCCGTGTGGGCGAGATCAATGTGTCCCGTAAGATGATGGAGGTGGGCGCGCGCATCGGGGGCGAAGGCAACGGCGGGATCATGCTGGCGGACGTTCACACCTGCCGCGACAGCTTCTCGGGGATGGCCCTGATCCTGGAATATCTGGCCCGCTCCGGCGAGACGGTCTCACAGCTGCGAGGGAAACTCCCGGACTATGTCATGCTCAAGGACAAGGTCACAGCCTCCTTCCGGGACCGCAAGCGGATCCTGGACCGCCTCAGCCGGCGTTTTCAGGAGGGCGAGGCGGACAGACAGGACGGGCTCCGCATCGCCTATCCGGACTTCTGGTTTCATGTCCGGCCTTCCAATACCGAGCCGGTGATGCGGATGCAGGTGGAGGCGGGCAGTCCGGATACGGCCCACAGGATCTTCCGCGACATCAAGACGGATATCGAGAACAGCCGCTCCACATGAGTGATATTCGCTGCGACCGCCGGTCTGGATATCATGGAATGCTCGTCATTCTTCCGGGGTGTCGTCCTTGTGGGAACGTTCGAGCTCGGCCATGAGTTTTTCCAGCCCGATCTTCTTGCCTTCCCAGTCGCTGTAGTACTCCTGCAGCCGGCGGCTGATCTCGACCAGCTCCTTCTGGATGGCAACGGCATAATCCCGGTCCTGGAAGGCATCGGGCCGGCAGAGATACTCCTCGATCTCCTTTTTCCGCTTCTCGAGCCGTTCGATCGCGTCCTCGAGGAACAAAGTGTCATTCTCGAAACGGTTCCGCTCCTTGCTGACACGCTGGCGGGCCTCGGCCTCCTGTCTTTTCTGCTCCTTGCTCTTCCGGCTCAGGAGCGTC
>JBGUED010000344.1:0-3376 GCA_041821525.1 Candidatus Aminicenantaceae bacterium
GATGTGAGGGCCCGCTAGCACCGACAGGGATAACAGATGAGAGAGGAAAAAAGCAACAAGGACCGGCTGTTGACCGGGATCGTTGTGGCCGTCTCGGTCGCGGGGATTCTCTACTTCGGGATCCGTGCGATCACGGAAAAAACCCACGAGAAGGGGGACAATCCCTTTGTCTACGATATCGAGAGCTATAAGCAGAGCGGAGCTGACCTGGTCCGCTATTCTGAGGTCCAAAAAATACCGATCCCGCTGACCCTGGTCTACGCGATTGCCGTGGGACCGGAGGATGCTCTGTTCGTTTCCGGTGACGAATCCGTCCTCGTCTTTGACAGCGAAGCCCGTCATCGGTCCACCATCGCCGTGTCCGGGAAAGCCTGGTGCCTGGCAGTGGATGGCAACGGCGACCTCTATGCCGGCATGCACGATCATGTCAAGGTCTTCGATCGCGAGGGAGCCCTTAAGTCTGTTTGGGCATCCCTAGGGGAGGAGGCCATCCTCACATCCATATCCCTCGGCAGCGATTCCGTGTTTGTGGCGGATGCAGGCCAGCGCATCGTATGGGGATTCGACAAGACAGGGGGAGAGCCCCGGAGGATCGGGGCCCGGGATGACGATAGAGACATCCCCGGATTCGTGATCCCGAGTCCCTATTTTGATGTAGCGGTAGATCCGGATGGGTTCCTGTGGGCAGCCAACACGGGCAGGCACTCTCTCGAGAACTATACGCCGGATGGCGCCCTGAGATCTTCCTGGGGGGAATTCTCCATGGAGATCGAGGGCTTCTGCGGGTGCTGCAATCCCAGCCATTTCGCCATCCTGGAGGACGGCTCGTTCGTGACCAGCGAGAAGGGGATCCCCCGAGTGAAGATATACGACCGTCTGGGGCGGCTGGCCTCGGTCGTGGCCGGATCGGACCGATTCGACGAGGGCACCGTGGGCCTGGACCTGGCGCTGGACTCCGCCCAGAGGATCCTGGTCCTGGATCCCGCCCGCAGGGCGGTCCGCATCTTCGTGAAGGATGCGGAATGAGGCGAAAGGAAAAAGGGACTCATGCGAAATGACACCGATTTGGGTTCAGGGAACAGGAGAGAGTTCCTAAAGGCCGGGCTGCGTGCCTTTGCCCTGGGAGGGCTTGCCCTCACGGGGACGGTGCTGGGACTGAGGACGTCAACGCGCGAGGCCGGTTCTCCGGACTGCACGCTCGACCTGCCCTGCCGGAGCTGCCGGCGGTTGTCGGGATGTTCCGAGCCCCGGGCAGCTCGCTCCAGGGAAAGGACCGCCGCTTCTGCGGACCGGTCTGGACTGCAGGATAGGAGGAAGGCACCGTGATCAAACGCAAGCCCCTTGATGTCCTGCGCAGGAGGGAATTCCTCTGGAAAGGCCTGAACACCCTGGCCGGCCTCTCTTTGGGCGGGATCGCAGGGCTCCTTTTGGGCAAATCGTCCCGGGAGGAGATGGTGTGGCAGCTGGATCCCGCCATCTGCATCCAGTGCGAGAAGTGTTCCGTCAACTGCGTGCTCCCTCATTCGGCGGTCAAGTGTGTGCATTCCTACTCCATGTGCGGGTACTGCGACCTCTGCAGCGGTTATCTGCAGCCAGGCACCAAGGTCCGGGACACCGGTGCCGAGAGCCAGCTCTGCCCCTCAGGCGCCATAAAGCGGACCTTTGTGGAGGATCCCTATTTCGAATACACCATCGATGAGCAGCTGTGCATCGGCTGCGGCAAATGTGTGAAAGGCTGCAACTCCTTCGGCAACGGCTCGCTCTACCTGCAGGCTCGGCATGACCGCTGCCTGAACTGCAACGAGTGCTCGATCGCACGCTCCTGCCCCTCCCGGGCCTGGAAGCGCGTCCCGGCCAGCCGGCCCTACATCCTCAGGGGAGATGAGAGCCAACGCTTTCTGGGGAACTGACCATGCGGATGCAGAGACGGATCACCTGGGCCTTCCTCGTTGTGTTCTTCCTGTGTCTCCCCCTTCTGAGTACTCCCCAGGTCCAGGAACGGTTCCCCAAGCCCGATTTCCAGACGGACTACACCCGGCCCGATCTGCTGATCCCGTCACCCAGGGCACAGGCCCTGGAATACCTGGATCTGATCGTCCTGTTCGCTGCCCTGACACTGGCGACCTATTTCGCGCACAAGCTGCGCTCGCGCCGCCTGCTCTTTATCCTGATGGTCTTCTGTCTCGCGTACTTCGGATTCTTCCGCAAGGGCTGTGTCTGTTCTGTCGGAGCCGTCCAGAACATCGGGCTGGCGCTCTTCGATTCGGCCTATGCCGTCCCCTTGACGGTCATCCTGTTCTTCCTGCTGCCGCTGGGCTTTGCCCTGTTCTTCGGCCGCACCTTCTGCGCGGCCGTATGCCCCCTGGGAGCGGTGCAGGACGTGATGGTCTTGAAGCCCGCCCGGGTCCCTTCCTGGGTGGCCGAGGTCCTGGGCATCCTGCCCTACCTGTACCTGGGATTGGCGGTCCTGTTCGCGGCCACGGGTGCGGGCTTCATCATCTGCCGGTATGATCCCTTCATCGGATTCTTCCGCTTCGGAGCGAGCTTCAATATGATCCTGTTGGGCGCCAGCATCCTGCTGCTGGGGACGGTCGTGGCGCGCCCCTACTGCCGCTTCCTGTGTCCCTACGGCGTACTGCTCGGCTGGATGTCCCGCATCTCCCGCAGGCACGTGAAGATCACCCCCTCGGAGTGCATCAACTGTCGGTTGTGTGAGGAGTCCTGCCCCTTCGGTGCCATCAGGAAGGCCAATGAGACGGTCCCGCAGGAGGGCCGGGATACACAGATCAAGCGGCTTGCCGTCCTGATCCTCCTTCTGCCCATCCTGACTGCGGGCGGGGGCTGGATCGGGGGGCGCGTGCACATACCCCTGTCCCGTGCGCACGTCACCGTGTCCCTGGCGGAAGACATCATGGCCGGTAAGCCAGGGCACCCCTCGGACCTAGCCGATCCGATTACGGCCTTCCATGCCTCAGGCAAATCCATTGCCGAGCTGTATGCCGAGGCAGGTGACATCCAGAGACGGTTCCGATTGGGGAGCTGGTTTTTGGGCGGCTTCATCGGGCTGTTCCTGGGCCTGAAAATGATCAGCCTGTCCACCCGGCGGCGGCAGCTCGAATACGACGTGGACTCGGGGAACTGTCTCAGCTGTGCCCGATGTTTCCTCTACTGTCCCTATGAACAGGAGCGGCGGGGCCTGATCGGTCCGGAAGAGCTGGAGGAGATCGAGACCCGCGCCGCAGAACAAATGAAAGACGAATCCCAGGAAAGCGTCAAATAGAAGAGGATCATGGATACCCGTATACCCAAACCAAACGTCCCGCCCCCGCGGATGTATTTCATCGCACGCAGGATTGCCGTGGTGGCCGTGGCCTTG
>JBGUED010000345.1:0-3370 GCA_041821525.1 Candidatus Aminicenantaceae bacterium
TATCACCGCTCCGGGTCTGAACCCGAATCTGGGGGAAGCGGCGGCCCTGGTCCTCGAAGACCTTCTTGAGGGACAAGAGGGGTTGGAGCAGGTTGCGGCGGATGTCGGTGTTCAATGCCTTGAGCGGAGAGATGTAGAGCACATGCGTGTGCCCTCCCTCCCAGACTCCGGTTACCAGCTGGTTAATGGCCCACAGGAAGGCCGTGAGGGTCTTGCCGCTTCCTGTGGGGGCGCAGAGGAGAACGTGTTCGCCGGAGATGATGGGGGGCCAGGCCTTCTGCTGGATGTCTGTGGGTGGACCGACTTCCTCGGCGAACCACCGGGAAACAAGCGGATCGAACAGATCCAGTGCCGGGTCGCTCATCTGATCCTTTCGATCCAGTCCCTGGCCCGATCATGGTATCCGGCGTACGCCTTCCACACATCCGTGGCCCACTCCCAGACCAGCCGGATATGTTCCGGCCCGGTCTGTGCCTTCTCGAGATGAAAGATAGTCAGCGTGCCCAGGCCGTGGAGCATCTCAGGTTTTTCCAGCTGCTTCTTCCCGTTCAGCCAGCGCTGCAGTTTCCGCAGCAGTCCCGGATCGTTCCCGTGCTCGATCGCGCAGCACATCCCGGTCAGATGAGCGGCAAACGACTTCGCGGAGACCATGTAGACCGCCGGATGCTGCAGGGAGTAGGTGTCGACAGTCAGCCTGTGGGCCTTGGCATAGCGGAGGTCTGAAAATTCCTTGGCCAGGATCGCCTCAAAATAGGCATGACACTCCCCCTGGGAGGGAGCTCCGCAGGAACATGCCATGTCATTTTCCTCTTGTTCGAGTATAACACAGGAGTTCCGCGGTGTTGAAACCGGCGGAAATATCGGTCCGCGATCCTGCGGCGGCTATTCGTACCGCAGGGATCTGATCGGATTGGAGAGCGCGGCCTTGACCGCCTGGAATCCCACGGTCAGCCAGGCGATGAGCAGCGACAGGCCCGCCGCCAGCAGGAAAAATCCGATCTGTGGCAGCATGGGGATGCGGTAGGCGAATCCCTGCAGCCAGCGGTCCATGGCCCAGTAGGCCGCGGGCCAGGCCAGCAGGTTGGCAGCCAGGACCCAGAGTGTGAACTCCTTGGACAGGAGCAAAACGATCCCAGAAGCGGAAGCGCCCATGACCTTGCGGATGCCGATTTCCTTGGTGCGCTGCTCGGCGGCATAAGCCGCCAGCCCAAAGAGTCCCAGGCAGGCGATGAATACCGCCAGCCCGCTCAGGTAGCCGAAGAGCTGCCTCTGCCGCTCCTCAGAGCGGTAGCGCTGTTCGAAGATTGTGTCGAGGAAGAAGTGTTCGAAGGGCAGTTGGGGATAGAGGCGTTTCCAGGTGCTCTCGATAAAGGACAGGGCTCCCGGAATATCTTCGGTCTGCAGCTTCACGGAAATATAACGATTGTTCCGAGTGCTGAGGAACAGGTTCATGGGACGGATCGAGTTCTTCAGAGAAGTAAAGTGGAAGTCCTTGATAACACCAATGACCGTATAACTGATTTTCAGCTCTCCGTAGACCTGGATGACCTTCCGGCCTACAGCATCGTCCCACCCGAATCGCTTGACCGCCTCTTGGTTAAGAATCACGCCCCCGGCATTGGCCGGATTTCTGCCGCTGCGCGCGTCGGTGGGGAACTCGGGGGAAAAATTCCGGCCTGCCAGCAGCTCGATCTCATATGTGCTCAGGAAATCGTAATCCACGGTGTTGTGGATGAGCTCGATCTGCTCGTCCTTGACCGCCCCGTCCCAAGTCACATTGTTGTACATGCCGATGGAACTAGGGAGCAGCATGGAGCCGCTCACCCCGCCGATGTGGGGATTCTGCAGGAGTTCGGCCTTGAGATTCGAGGTTTCCGGCTGGCTCTCCAGTCTGACTGCGGACCACCAGTATGCGGTCTTTCACGAATCCGAGGTCCTTGTTGTGTATATAACGGAGCTGGCGCCCGAAGATCAGGGTGCAGATGATCAGGATGATGGAGATGCTGAACTGGGCCACGACCAGGATCTTGCGGAAGAGCGCGCCCCTGGCTCCACTCGTCAACCTGCCCTTCAGGACCCTGACCGGCTGCATCCCGGACAGGAGCAGGGAGGGATAGCTCCCCGAGATGATCCCCGTGAGTCCGGTTATCGCCAGCAGGATCAGGATCACACTCAAGCCGCCGAGGTCGGAGAATGACACGGACTGCCCGGTCAACTGATTCAGCAGGGAGATGCAGGGAAGGACGAGCAGGACCGCCAGCAGCATGGATACTCCGGCATAGATCAAGCTCTCGCCGATGAACTGACGGATCAGCTGTCCTCGGGCCGCGCCTACAACCTTCCGCAGTCCCACCTCCTTGGCACGGTTGGCGGAGCGGGCGGTGGAAAGGTTCATGAAATTGATGCAGGCCGTCAGGAGGACGAGGATCCCGCAGGCGAGGAATATATACAGCGTGCGGATGTCTCCTGTATCGTTGACCTCGGAGTAGAGGTGCGACCGCGCCAGCTGCTCGAGCCGCAGCACACGCTTGTCATCTTCCCGGATGTGGCGGCGGAAGACCCCCATGATCTTCTGTTCCATTTCCGGGACAGAGTGGTTTTCAGGGAACATGACATAGGAGGTGATCTGCTGGCTGATCCAGTTCTGAAGAAAACTGTCAGAGTTGGGCATCAGCTCATTTATGGTCCTGAAGGAAACCAGGATGTCCGGTGCGATGTTGGTCGTGGGGGGATGGTCCTGTAGAATCCCTGTCACCGTGACATCGAACCGGGATCCGAAATCCAGGGTCAGAGTCCGCCCCATGGGGTCTTCCCGCCCGAAGTATTTTTCCGCGATCTCCTCGGTGATCACCGCAGAGAGTGCGTCGTTGAGGGCTCTTTCCGGCTCTCCGGCGACCAGGGGGAAGGAAAACATCCGGAGCACACCGGGATCGGCGAAGTTGAAGCCTTCTTCGAAAAAACTGTGCTCGCCCTGGGAGACCAGGACGCGGCCCGGAGAGTAAAAACGAGTGAATGTGACCACCTCCGGCAGCTCCTGGGCGAGAGTCTCCGAGAGCGGAACAGGTGAGGTGCGGGCCCGGAACACCTGGTCCCCCAGATCCTGCTCCACGATGATGCGGTAGATGCGCTCGGAATTGACATGATGGTCTTCGTAGCGGAATTCGTATTGGACAAAGAGCAGGATCAGTATGAAGCAGGCCATGCCCACGGACAGGCCGGCCAGGTTGAGAAGCGAGTAGCCCTTGTGTTTTTTAAGGTTTCTCAGGGTGGTTTTGAGATAATTTTGAAACATGATCAGACTCCATATGAAGGGATGGGTGAGGATCCAGGGCAGCGAACCCAGCAGCTGCCTCCAGTACCAGGAATCGGC
>JBGUED010000346.1:0-3367 GCA_041821525.1 Candidatus Aminicenantaceae bacterium
TATCCTTAACCGAACATGGAGGACCTTCCATGGAAGATGCGAAAAGGAAACGCAAAAAGAGACGCCGGCGAATCGTTTTTACAATCCTGTTTTTGACGGTCATCGCGGTCGTGGTCATTGGCGTGCGCATGAACACGAAAACGGCACCTGCCGACATGAAAGGCTCGATAGCCAAGGTGGAATACGGCGGGGTGCTGGACCGCCTGACCGAGACCGGGACCATTGAGCTGGTGCGCTCTATAGAGGTGAAGTCCAAGATCTCGGGCAAGATCAAACAGATCCTGGTGGAGGAGGGCGAAATAGTCAGGGCCAATCAGCTGATGGCCATCGTGGAGCCGGATCCCAACCAGGCACTGCAGCTCTACGGCAAGCGGGCTGCGGTGGAACGAGCCCACATCGAGTACCTGGAACGGGAGAAGGAGTGGGAGCGCAACCAGTCGCTCTTCGAGAAGGACCTGATTGCCAGGCAGGAGCTGGAAAAGTTCGAGAACCTCTACCGCATCGCCCATAATGCCTATAAGCAGGCCCAGCTCGAGCAGCAGATCCTGGAGATGGAGATGTCAGAGGCTACACCGGCTGACACATCAGACCCGGATACGTCCGAGATCATGCAGCTGGATGATTTCCGCATCGTGGCGCCGATCTCCGGACTCGTGATCGCCCGCAATGTCGAACAAGGAGAGATGGTGGTTTCCGGCATCTCTTCCTACATGGTGGGAACCACTGTTTTCCAGATCGGCGATCCCAGCGAGATGATCGTGAAGTCCTCCATAAGCGAGGTAGACCTGGGCCGGCTGCGCGAGGGCCAGGAGGTCCTGATCGTGGCCGACAGCTACCCGGATGACTCCTACACCGGCCGGGTCAAGAGCATCGCACCGGTAGGTCTGATCAAGCAGGGCGAGAGCATCGTGACCTTCGAGGTCGAGATCGAGATTCTCGATCCGGACGAGCGGCTCCGCCAGGGCATGTCCTGCGATATCGACATCGTCATGGACCGTCGGGAAAATGTGCTGGTCCTCCCGGTGGAGGCGGTGCACGAGGTCATGCGTAAAGACATCGAGGGCGAAGAAACCTCAGAGGTTGACCATGTTCTGGCCTACAGGTGGAAGGCAGAGGATTTCGAAGAGATCCGGATCGAGCTCGGCCTGCAGAGCAGCAACCGTGTGGAGATCCTGTCCGGCCTGAATGACGGAGACGAGGTCTCCAGCGAAGCCGGCAAGAAATACAAGGAGTTCCGTGACAAGGAGGCCAAGGTCCAGACGGAGGCAGAGACGCCCGAAAAGAAGGAAGCCGACCGATGAACGTCATCGAACCCCTGGTAGTTGCGTTGATGCAGCTCCGCGCCAACAAGATGCGCTCCTTCCTCACCATCCTGGGCATCCTGATCGGTGTGGGATCGGTGATGGGGGTGACCTCCATTGGGGAGGGCATGCGGCGCCAGATCGTGTCCGAGTTCGAGCAGGTGGGAGGCAGCAAGCTCATCGTGGTGTCTCCTCCCCGACAGTGGGTGCGCCGGGATGGCCGCTGGGTGCGCCGGTCCTGGGAAGAGCACCTGGTGGTGGATGACATCCAGAAGATCTCGGAAGAGTGCCCGCTCGTGGAAACGGTCATCCCCATGAATGCCTCAGGCGCTCAGCTCAAGTACAGGAAGGCCAACACTCAAGGCGACTTTTGGGGGGTCAATCCCGACTTCTCCGATGCCTGGGGATGGCCGGTGGAACAGGGCCGCTTTATCAGCCTGAGCGACCTCAAGGGGTGGCGCAAGATCGCGGTCATCGGTCACAAGATCAAGGAAGACCTCTTCGGCGATAAATCGGCCGTGGGCAAGGAGATCAAGATCAACGGCCGCCGCTACGAGGTGGTGGGAGTCATGACCGAGAAACGCATGTTCTACGAAGACTGGGGGCAGCGCGTGTTCATCCCCTTCACCACCGCCGCCAAGCGCATGATCGGCAACGACTACCTCGACGTATTGTTCGTGTATGCCAAGACCGCGCGCGATGCCACCGCGGCAGCCGAGGAGATCCGCAGGACCCTCCGCCGCTACAAATTGCATGGAGATGAATTCGAGATCGAGACAGCGGACGCCCAGATCCAGGATGTGAACCGGATCTTCGGGATCATGAAGCTCGTGGTGGGCGGGATCGCATTCGTGTCCCTGCTGGTGGGCGGGATTGGGATCATGAACATCATGCTGGTCTCGGTCACCGAGCGCACGCGTGAGATCGGGATCCGTAAAGCGGTGGGTGCCAGGCGGCGCACCATCCTGACACAGTTCCTGATCGAGTCGGCGTTCATGTGCCTGTTCGGTGGGATCCTGGGTGTGCTCTTCGGGCTGGGCCTGGGCTTCGGCATCTCCACCCTCATCACGACACTCACCGGCGAGCCCTTCCCGAGTGTGATCTCGGTCCAGGCCACGGTGACAGCTTTGATATTCTCCGCCTCCTGGGGGATCCTGTTCGGAGTGTTCCCGGCCTGGAAGGCCGCCAAGCTCCACCCGGTCGATGCCCTCCGCTACGAGTAGGGTTCAGGTTTTCGACCTGACATCCGGCTTCACCAGATCCGGAGGAGTTTCCACCACAGCCCTCCAACACCCAGCCAGATGAATATGTTCACCAGGCTGACGAGGAATCCCAGCCTCCACCACACACCCATGCTCACATACCCGGATCCAAAAAAGACCGGGGCCGGGCCGGTCCCATAATGGGTCATGCTGCTGAACAGGTTGCTGAAAAAGGCCAGCACTAGAGCCGCCAGCAGGGGCGGGGCCCCGGCTGCGACAGACACCGCCAGGAAGGGCGCATACATGGAACTGACATGGGCGGTGTTGCTGGCAAAAAAGTAATGGCTGTAGAAATAGACCAGGGCCAGGATCAAAAAGGCCTGGACCCAGCCGAGAGCACTGACCTGAGCGCTGACCGTTCGGCTGAACCAGGTGATGAATCCCAGCGTGTTCAGGTGTGCGGCCATCATGACCAGGGCCGCGAACCACACCAGGGTGTCCCAGGCGGTCTTTTCGCTGAGTATGTCATTCCAGGTCAGCACCCCGCTCACAAGCAGAATACCCAATCCTGTCAAGGCAGCGGCCGTGCTGTGGAGCCCGATGTTCCTCCCGAAAATCCACAGCACGAGCAGCAGGAAAAAGGCGCCCAACATGATCCCTTCTTTGGGCTTCAATCCGCCCATCTTCTTCAGCTCTCCCCGAGCAAGCTCAACGGCTTCGGGGGTTCGGGTGATCTCGGGAGGATACAGCCTGAAGATGAGGTAAGGGATCACAACCAGGCTGCACAATCCGGGGACCAGGGCTGCCAATGCCCAGCGGCCCCAGGAGATATCGATGCCCATGTCTCCAGCGATTTCCGCTGCC
>JBGUED010000347.1:0-3353 GCA_041821525.1 Candidatus Aminicenantaceae bacterium
GCTTGACTGCCGTGGGGAAGGCCGCTCCCCCCAGCCCAACGATGCCGGCCTCCTTGACCCTGCGGCGGATATCGTCCGGGCCAAGAGAAAAGGGCGCATTCTCGGCCTGTATCCCCGGAGCCGGCCGGTCCTCACCGTCGTTGGCAATCGTGACCGCAGTCACTGGTTTGCCCAGAGGATGGGGATACGCATCCACCGAAAGGACTTTGCCCGAGACGCTGGAATGGACCTCGGCGGAGAACAGGACCGGGCCTTCCCCGATCTTCTGTCCCAGGAGGACCTCATCCCCCTTTTTGACCAGGGCCCTGGCCGGTGCCCCGAAATGCTGATGGAGGGGGATGACCACCTTGTCAGGGGCCGGGAGGGTCTCGAGGGGCTTGCTCTCGGAAAGGTGCTTGCCTTCGGGCGGATGTACGCCGTGGGGAAATGTTTTTTTCATGTTGGTTTTAATTGCAGCTCTAAAAATGAAAATTTAGTGTATTCGGTCTTGACCCTTTTTGTCAACTACGGCGGCCTGTCCTGTCAACGTAATATTTTGTGTTTTTTCCTATAAATATGTAATATAGAATCAGGATATCACATAAGCCGAATTCGGTCGGGAGAAGCTATGGCCGTTATCATAAAAGAGGTTCAGGGACGTAGAACCCTCAGGCGATTCATCCATCTCCCGGCTGAGATCCATGCCGGCCACTCGGCCTGGGTACCTCCCATCTATGTGGATGAGCGCAACTATTTCAATCCCAAGAAGAACAAGGCGTTCAGCTACTGCGACACCCTCCTGCTTCTGGCCCACCGGGATGGCAAGGTGGTTGGCCGTATCATGGGGATCATCAACAACCGGCACAACAGCTATCGCCAGGAAAAGACTGCCCGGTTCGGATATCTAGAGGCCCGGGAGGACAGCGAGGTGATCGGGGCCCTCATGCAGCACGTGGAGGAATGGGCGCGGGCAAAGGGCATGGAGCTGATCGTGGGCCCCTATGGATTTACAGACCAGGACCCAGAAGGTTTCATGATCGAGGGATTCGACAGTCCCTCCACCATAACCTGTTACTACAACTTCGACTGGATGCCGGCAATGATGGAATCCTTCGGCTATAACAAGGACATCGATTATGTGGTGTATCAGTTGGAGGTCCCCAAGGAGTTTCCCGAGTTTTTCACGAAGATCTATGAGAGAGCCCAAAGGAAGGGCGATTTCGAGGTCTTTGAATTCAAGAAAAAAAAAGAGTTCAAACAATACATCAAGCCCGTCCTGCACCTGATGAATGAATGTTATTCCGACAGCGACATCTACGGCTACACGCCCCTGGAAGAGAAGGAGATGGATGAGCTGGCCGCGCGCTATCTCCCTCTGCTGGACCCGCGGTTCGTCAAGGGTGTCAAGAGGGGCGACGAGGTGGTCGCCTTCATCATCGGCATGCCCAACCTGGTGGAGGGTATCCAGAAGTCCAAGGGTCGGCTGCTTCCTTTCGGGATTTTCAAGATCCTGCGGGCCTCCAAAAAGACCAAACAGCTGGACTTCCTGCTGGGAGCCATCAAGGAGCCTTATCGAGGGCTGGGGCTGGATGTGCTCATGGGGATGAAGATGTTCATGTCTGCACAGAAAGCCGGCATGCAGGTCATCGACACGCATCACGAGATGGAAACCAACCTGCGTGTCCGGGGAGGGATGGAGCGGATGGGGGGCGAGATCTACAAACGTTTCCGCATCTATAAAAAGGACCTCTCCCCAGCGGGAACCGCCCAAGCCTAGAACCGCGTCATCGGGACGCTATTTCGCCTCAGCCCAATTGATCCCCCACGCGAGGTGGACCTTTAACGGGACCTTGAGCTTCAAGGAGGACTCCATTTTTTCCAGGACCAGCCTTTCCATTTCCTCATATTCACCCTCTGGGATCTCGAATACCAGCTCGTCGTGGACCTGGAGGATCATCCGGGACTTGAGGTTGCGGGAGCCCAGGGCATCCCAAACGTCGATCATCGCTTTTTTCATCAAGTCTGCGGCCGTTCCCTGGATAGGCGTATTCAGGGCGATGCGGCGGCCCGCCTGCTGGATTACCCGGTTGGGGCTGCGCAGTTCGGGCACCGGCCGCCGCCGGCCCATGAGGGTTTCCGAATATCCCTTTTCCCTGGCATCGTCCACACTGGATTCTAAGAAGCGGCACACACCCGGGTATTTTTCGAAATAGCGGTCGATAAATCCCTGGGCCTCTCGGGCAGTGGTGCCGAGTTCCTTGGCCAGGGAGAAGGCGGAGGTCCCGTAAATGATACTGAAGTTGATGATCTTTGCCCTCCGGCGCGGCTCGTCTTCGAAAAGCGTCCCCTCGTCCCCGAATACCTGGTTGGCTGTCTCCTGATGGATGTCGCGGTCATGGATGAACGTATCGATCAAGACCGGATCTTCCGACAGGTGGGCCAGAACACGCAGTTCTATCTGCGAATAGTCGGCGGACAGAAACAGGTGGCCCGGTTCCGGGACGAAGGCCTGACGAAAGCGCGGCCCCCAGTGACCGCGCACGGGGATGTTCTGCAGGTTGGGATCGCTGGAGGAGAGGCGGCCGGTGGCGGCCACCGTCTGGTTGTAGGAGGTATGGATCCTTTTCGTCTTGGGGTGGATGAGCAGGGGCAGGGCATCGGCATAGGTGGACTTCAGTTTGGCCAGCTGCCGGTATTCCAGGGCATGTTGTGCGATGGGATAGTCATTTGCCAGCTCCTGGAGTACGTTCAGGCTGGTGGAGTATCCGCGTCTCTTTCTCGTCTTCTGGGTGGCCGGGAGCTTCAGCTTTTCGAACAGGATGTGTGCGAGCTGCTGCGGGGAGTTGAGGTTGAACTCCTCTCCGCTGCTGGCGAAGATCTTTTGCTTCAGGTCCGTCAACCTCTCCTTGAGTTCGGCTGACAGGCCCTCCAAAACGTGGGGATCGATCTTGATCCCCCACATCTCCATCTGCGCCAGCACAGGGATCAGGGGGCGTTCGATTTCTTCGTACAGCCGGTCCTGGCCCTTCTCCCGGACCTTCGGGGCCAGGACCTCTGCGAGCTGCAGCGCCAGGTCGGCATCTTGACAGGCATATGGCGTCACCCGGGCGATGTCCACCGTGTTCATGGTTACCTCGTCCTTGCCCTTGCCGACCACATCGTGATAGTCCATGGCCTTTACCTGGAGATAGGTCAAGGCCAGGCGGCCCAGGTTGTGTCTGCCCCAGTTGGGTTCGTTCAAGTAGGACAGCACCATCGTGTCACGGTCGATCCCTCGTAGGGTCAGGCCTTCTCGCTGCAGCACGATGAGGTCATATTTGATATTCTGGCCGATCTTTTTGATGCCCGGATCGGTCAGGACCGGCTCCAGGAGC
>JBGUED010000348.1:0-3348 GCA_041821525.1 Candidatus Aminicenantaceae bacterium
TCATCCCGACATTAAGTTTCCTGAGGAAGGCGCTTGCCGCATCTGGCCCGGTCTTCTTGATGACTCCGGCCGCGAGTTTGCGGAACCTGAGCGGAGTATCAGACGTTATTACGGGAAAACCGGCCTCTGCCACGCTGAAGGGATCCTGCTGTGCCAGCCAGGCAGCTGCCTTAGACTGCACCTTGGTGTTGTCTGAGATCAGGTCTTCGAACGCGAGAGACAGGTCATTGTCGATTTCCTTGATCAATTCCAGGTCGGGCTTCACATGGGCATATCTCTCGTGAGCCGGGAGGGGCTCCCTGGGAGACGGGGGGATATTCCTGGGTGGTTGAGGAGTCTTTGGGGTCTCCCCGATGGTGGTGGCCAGGCTCCCGATGTCAGCCTGATTCAGCATATCCGCCAGATTCTGAAGCTGCTGTTCATTCACACCGCTCGATTCGAGGCCGGCCAGGAGTTCCTGCTTTTCCGCAGTGAATTCGTCCAGCAGCATTCGCAGCTCTTCTATGTGTTCTGCGGATATCGGCGGTCCGGCCGGGACAGGAGGAACGTTCCCGCTCCCATCTCCCGCGGCCTCGGCCTGAACGTGGAGCTTCTGATCCTCGAGAAAAACCCTGCGTTCGCTGACGGCCACAAAGACCTTTCGGTCGGGGAATATGTGGGAGATGTTGAGCCTCTCGAGCAGCTCATCCCATTGGCCGATGACATCTTCGGGGTGACGTTTAAAGATCTCCAGGAAATCGATCACTTCGTCCTGCGTAATCCCCCTTAAAAATAGCAGCCCCTGCAAACCGAAGCTGTTCAAGATGATGTAGAAGTCCTGCGTCAGCCTGACATCTTCGAGATAAGGGGGCAGCGGTTCGCCATTGAACAGGATGGTCTCCTGGGTGAAGGACACAGCCAGGGCCTCAGTTTTTTCGGCCAGATAGGGGACCAGATGGTTCATGAACTGATCCAGGGAGTTCCTGACGTTCTCGTTCTCCTTGGGATAGAGCCGCAGGTTCTGCATGCAGGACCTGAACGATCGTGCGATCATGAGAGCGGTTGAGAGGTCCTTGGTTTCGAGTGGCGACTCCTTGGCCAGGGCAACGGTGTGGATCCGTTTCTGCAGCATCTTCCGCGTCCCCTTCGAGATGTGCACGGATTCCATCTGGTGCTTCAGGGCGGAAAACATCTCTGTAGCGCTCTCCAGCTTGCCTGCGTTGTGGAAGTGGTAAGCCAGCCTTCCCACGATCCGCTCGGGAGATTGGGTCCCATATTCTTGCTCCAGTTCCGCGGCGCGTACGTGATACTGCCGACGCTCTTCTTCGTCAATGAGCGAATACAGCACAGCCCGCCCTATGTGATGGGAAAACACATACTCATCGGGATTCGGCCCCTCTTCGATTATCAGGGCCCTCTGGGCATCGCTGAGCGCGTTGAGGATCTGCTGCACCTTGAGCTTCGACATCCTTGCGAGCTGCGGCACATTGATCTTCTCTCCCAGGACAGCAGCCATCTTGAGGATATTGATGGCCTCTCCGCTCATGTTCGTCAGCCGCTCTTTGAGCATGTCATTCAGGCCCGAAGGGATGTCCTTGGGCTTCACGCGGGAGAGATCCCATTCGTCTTCCGGGGCGGAGATCAGGCCTTTGAGGAGAAGGATTGACAAGGCTTCCACGATGAAGAGAGGGCTGCCAGAAGAGCTGGCCAGCAGGGCCTTGGCTGAGGCCTTGGACAGGGTCTTTCCTTCGAATAGCTTGGCTGTGAGCTGGTCGATATGTTCCGCCTGCAGCGGTTTGAGCTCCAGCTTCTGAACCTTGTTGCCCGTGGTCAGCTCGGGCATGGCTTCCATGAGGGAGAGCAGTTTTTCCTCGCTGACCGTCAGGTCCTGGCTGCGGAGCGAGGACAGGAAATGCAGGCTGCCGCTCTCGCTGATACCAAACTGGGAGCTGAAGAACTGGAGCGAGGGGGCGTCGATCTTGTCGACGTCGTCGAGCAGAACGGCCCCGTCTCCGGTCTCGCGCAGGATAAAAAACGTCTGGGTCAGGGCCTCGAACAGGAGCATGTTGTCCGTTTCTGAGGCTGTTCTCGCGAGCTTGATCTCCTTAGCGTGCCAGGCCGGGAGTTGGGGTTTGAGGCTGAGCCGGTATTTATCGTCAAGCTTAGAAAAGACCCAGTCGGAGAGCGTGCGCTGCTGCTCGAAGAGGGCTCCCAGTGCTGAGAATACTGCGCCGTAGATCTCACTCTGCCAGAACGGATATCCCTTGGCATAGAGGGTAAATCCCAGCTTCTTTTGGGCCGTATCCCGGGCATACTTCATAAGCCGGGTTTTTCCTGTGCCTTCCCCCCCGATGAGCACAGGAAACACGAAAGCATTTCCCTCAGGAGACAGGTGGTCATCCAGAAACTCGACCAGGTGGTCCCTACCGACGATGTAGGGGGCCTCCAGGATGGAGTTGAGCTTGGAAGGAGTGAGGAGCCGGCCCGAATCGGGTGTGATTACGATTTTGCTCTTCCCCTGCTCCTTGGCCACATAGAGAGCCTCGTCAGCCTTCTCGAACAGGGTTTTTAGGTTCTCGCCGTCCTGGGGATATACGGAGACGCCGATGCTGCATTTGATGGTGAGCTCCTGGTTATTCACCCTGAGGGGAGTCTTGTCGATGTTTTGCTGGATATTTTCACCGATCTTGGCAGCATTGCCCTTGTCAGCCTGGGGAATGACGAGGACGAATTCATCTCCTGCGTACCGGATGGCTCTCCCATCCGGGGCTATCTCCCGGGAAATAATCTCTGTGAAATGGACAAGGGCCTGGTCTCCCACGGGATGGCCGTAGCGGTCGTTGACATGCTTGAAATCATCGATGTCGAACATGAGCAGGGCGACGGTCCAGCCCTTCTCCCCGGCCTCCTCCAGAAAAAGCGGGATCTGCTCCCGGAAATACCTCAGGTTGTGGATGCGTGTAAGCTCATCAGTGTAGACCAGGGCCTGCAGGTCCTGGTCCCTCAGCGTGTCTTCTTTCATGGAGCCTTAAACCTCGCACACCTTCCCCGATTCCCATACCTCGACCTGACGCTAATTTAGTCGTCCCAGCCAAGTGGATATTTATCATGTTTAGGTATTTTTGTACAGGGGTAGAGGAGAGCTGGCCAGATCACTCGTAACGAAGACTGTCCGCGGGATTGGCTGTGGCAACTCCTTACAGAAACTATTTATCATAAATATATATAGGTAAATAAGCCGGCCACAGGAAAAAGTTTGGAATATGCTATACTCTGAATGAAAATGAAGACCGGATTTTCCTGATCTGTTCTGACTAAATAAGAGAAGGCATCGACTTATGGCAAAGAACAGGTATGTTGTTTGGATCG
>JBGUED010000349.1:0-3295 GCA_041821525.1 Candidatus Aminicenantaceae bacterium
GATGTTCCGACCGTCGGGTGAGATCATGGGGCTCCTGACCGATTCCATCTCCATGAAGGTTTCGTCGATCAGCAGTTTGTGATCCTGTGCCGACGTGGGAGATACTGCCGGCCCCAGGCAGAGGGCAGCTGTTACGAAAAACAGGATGCAGAGAGAGATCTTTCTCATGGTTCGAACCTCCTTAACGTTCCTACCGGTAATGTATAAAATCCACCTGGGAATTACAATCGCTTTTACGGGGAATCCGGGAACAGAACCAGGAACTCTTTGGCATCCTGGGAAAGGCCTGATCAGGCCGTCATGGCCTGCCGGAGGGCCTTTTCCCAGCCGGCGAGCAGCTCGGCCCGCATCCCTGGCTCCATGTCCGGTTTGAACACACGTTCCAGGACGCGTGTGCGGCTCAGTTCCTCGGCATCCTGCCAAAATCCGCAGCCCAATCCCGCCAGGAAGGCGGCTCCCAGCGAGGTGGATTCGATAACTGCCGGACGGGCCACAGGCCGGTCGAGGATGTCGGCCTGGAACTGCAGAAGGAAATCATTGGATGCCGCCCCGCCATCCGTCGCCAGCTGCGCCACCACCACTCCGGCTTCCTTCTCCATGAGGGCCAGCATGTCCCGGGTCTGGTAAGCCATGGACTCGAGGGCCGCCCGGATGATATGGCTGCGGTTGGCTCCGCGCGTAAGGCCTGTGATGAGGCCTCGGACTTCCATATCCCAATGGGGAGCACCCAGTCCCACAAAGGCAGGGACCATGTACACGCCGGCGTTATCCTCCACACTGCGGGCCGCGCTCTCACTGTCACTTGAGGCGGCCAGGATGCCGACCTCATCCCGGAGCCACTGGAGCGCCGCTCCCCCGATAAAGACAGAGCCCTCCAGGGCAAAGCAGGGAGAGCCGGTCCCATCCACGGCCAGCGTTGTCAGGAGGCCCTTCCGGGAAGCCACAAAATCCGTCCCCGTGTTCATCAGGAGAAACGCGCCTGTGCCGTAGGTGTTCTTGATGCTCCCCGACGCGAAACCAGCCTGGCCAAACAGGGCGGCCTGCTGATCTCCGGCCACACCGAGGATAGGAACCCCGTCGATCCCGGCAAGCCCCTCGGCCGCACCAAAATCATCGATAGAGCGCCTTACTTGAGGCAGCATGTCTGGGGGTACACCAAGCAGGCCGCACAGTTCCGCATCCCACTGTTTGTCCTTTATGTTGAAGAGCAGTGTGCGGGAGGCGTTGGTGAAGTCAGTCACGTGCTGGGCGCCCCCTGTCAGCTTCCAGATAAGCCAGCTGTCGATGGTGCCGAAGCACAATTCCCCGGGATCCGGGACACCCTCCTGATCCAGGATCCAGCGGAGCTTCGTGCCGCTGAAATACGGGTCCACTGGAAGGCCGGTCTTGGTACGGAACACATCTTCATAGGGCTTGAGGCCGCGGCACATATCGGCTGTGCGCCGGCACTGCCAGACTATGGCATTGCCCACAGGTTCCCCGCTCCCCCGCTGCCAGACCACGGTCGTCTCCCGCTGATTGGTGATGCCCAGAGCCCGGATCCGGCCGCCGGCAGCCGCGGTCAGTTCCGAGACCACTTTCCGGACAGACTCCCAGATCTCATGGGGATCGTGTTCCACCCAACCCGGATTCGGATAGATCTGGGTGATCTCCCGGTAGGCAACGGACCGGATCTGGGCGCCGCGGTCGACCAGCACGGCCGTGGTGCCTGTGGTACCTTGGTCAATGGCCAGAATGTACTCTTGTGACATGAGACAAGGCCCAGGGTCAGCGGTCGTCACTCCGTACGTGTGCGTCCAGCCAGCCGACGATATCCTGAAGCACCCGTTCCCGTTCCGGTTCGTTCAGGATCTCGTGATACAGTCCCTCATAGAGCTTGAGCGTACGGTCAGTGGAGGCCGCGTTTTCGTAGAGCCGGCGGCCGCCTTCCGGCTCGGTGATCTTGTCTCCTGTCCCCTGCAGGACCAGGATCGGGAGCGTGAAGGCATCCATCCGTTCTCGAACACACCGGCCGGCCCGGACCAGCTCCGACCCGGTCCTCATGAGCACGGCTTGCCGGTAAATCAGAGGATCGCTGTTATAGGCTTCGACCACGGCCGGATCACGAGAGATGTAGTTCTGGTTGATCTTGACGGTCTTGAGTCTGGGCAGGAACCGGGCGATCAAGGCGGCCCCCTTAAGGAGTGGGAGTGACACTTCGGTGCACAGCTTGACTGCCGGGGCGCTGAGCACCACTCCCCTGACCCGGGGCTGCCGGTCCAGGGCATAGCAGGTCACAATAACCCCACCCATGCTGTGGCCCATCAGGAACAGGGGCCTCCCCGGCAGCCTGGCTCTGACCCGGTCCAGGAAGAGATCGAGGTCGGTCATATACTCTGCGAAGTTGCCCACAAAGAGGGGTGAGCCGCTGGATTTCCCGTGGCCCCGCAGGTCAAAGGTGTCGACGGCATAGCCGTTCTGCGTGAGATGCCGGGCCGTCAGCTGATATCGTGCGCTGTGCTCTGCCAGCCCGTGTACCAGGACGATTCCAGCCTTCGGTTCCCGCTCCGGCCGCCACCAGCGTTCGTACAGCAGAACGCCATCCAGCGCCGGAAAGGTGCCGGCCTCATCCTCAGGATAGGTTGTGCTCTCCCCTCTCTGTTCCATTCCCTTGGTTTCGCTCATGGGTTTGAAATATGGGTAAATGTATATCAGGCACCCTTCCCCTGTCAAGGCCGTCCGGTCCACCTCCACAGGTGTTCCCACCCTCCCTCAGGGCTGGGTAGTCAATACGCTAATCGCTGATCTCCCTATCTTGAGTCCCTCCGCCTGCCTTTGCATAGACTGGTCATTGCAGGGAGGCACTCAATCGCTCTCCTTCGCTCCTTTCAAGGCGGGCGGTTGAGGTGGAAAGATGGCAGCGGCCTAGACGTGTTCTATGTTGGTATGCCCGCTGATCTCCGAGTTGACGGTGCAGAGATCCCGAGGGGTGAGCTTATGCACGTCGTCGTTCCCGGTCAGGCGTGCGAACTCCTTGAGCTCCTGGGTTATCACGTTCAGGAAATTCTCCAGTTTGCGGGCCGAGATTTCGACATTCAGTCGGCTGCGCAGCTCCACGTTCTGCGTGGTGACTCCCACTGGACATGTGCCGGTGTCGCACTGCCGGTACTGCTGACAAGCGCAGGCCATCAATGCCGCAGTACCGATGGCAATGGCATCTGCCCCCATGGCCAGAGCCTTAGCGAAATCGGAAGACACACGCAGCCCTCCTGTGATGATGAGCGTGACGTCCTCGGCGCCCTTCTCGTCCAGGAAC
>JBGUED010000350.1:0-3295 GCA_041821525.1 Candidatus Aminicenantaceae bacterium
AGGAGGCTCAGTTGAAAAAAGGCCTGGACATCGCCATCGGTACGCCGGGGCGGCTGCTGGATTTCAGCCAACAGGGCCGGTTGAAGCTTAAAGATATCGGATTCCTGGTCATCGACGAGGCCGACCGCCTGTTCGACATGGGATTCCTCCCCGACATCACCACGCTTCTGGAGCGGATGTCCCCCCGCCACACACGGCAGAACATGCTCTTCAGCGCTACGCTGAACCGCGCGGCCCAGAGGATCTCCGATGAGTTCCTGAACCGCCCGGTAGCGATCACGGTTACACCGGAACAGATGACTGTGGACACCATCCAACAGGAACTCTACCAGGTGAAGAGCCACCTCAAGATGAACCTCATGTTGGGAATCCTCGAAGCTGAGGCCCCACGGACTGTGCTGATCTTTACCAACACCCGGCATGCTGCCTACCATGTCTCCAAGAAACTGCAGATCAACGGGCACAGCAGCCGGCACCTTACGGGAGACCTGCCTCAGAGCAAGCGTGAGCAGATCATGAACGATTTCAAGGCGGGGAAATTCGCCATACTGGTGGCGACCGATGTCGCGGCCCGCGGGCTCCAGATCGACGGCCTGGAGATGGTCATCAACTACGACCTTCCCCTGGAATATGAGAACTATGTGCACCGGATCGGGCGGACAGCCCGGGCAGGGAACACTGGCAAGGCCGTGTCACTGGCCAGCGAAGGCACCATCCGGCAGGTCTGGGACATCGAGTCGTTCATCGGCATGAAGATCCCGGTGCGGCCCACGGAGTTCGAGCTCTACGCCACGGACAAGAGCGAAGGATCGAGGATCGAAAGAGATCCCCGCTCGCTCTCGTCAAAGCCGCGGCGGGGGGGCGGTCCCGAGACGAAGCAGCATCGGAAAAGGCGCAGTGGAAAGCTGCTCAGCTCAAGGTCCGGGGCGTCCCACCAGGTGTCAACCTAGAGCCCGGCACGAGTCCGGGTGCCTTTCTCCGGATCTGCCGCACAAAATACTTCCCACACGGCCAAGGCCGAAAACATCTCGCGTCTCATATCGATCGAACCTCTTTTTAACAGGTTCAGGTATCCATAAAACGACATGAATATGAAATTCAAATATCGGCAGCAGTTAACAAATGAGCCCGGTTCTGGTATAGATGGTATGGAAATGGTTCATTCACAACTCGGGCTATACGGGTCAGGGGAGGGAGACAAAGATGGAGAGGACAAAACTCTTTGCGGCAATCATCCTGACATGCATGTTTCTGTGTCTCAGCACCGAGGGTTCAGGTCAAAAAAGCTCGCTGCCGCCCCGTGAGGAGCTCACTCTCTCCGGCCTCAATGAGCCGGTGGAGATCATCAAGGACACCTGGGGCATCTCCCACATCTATGCCCGCAACCAATCCGACCTGTTTTTTGCTCAGGGCTTCAATGTAGCCCGCGACCGTCTCTTCCAATTGGAGATCTGGCGGCGCCAAGCCACAGGAACTCTGGCCGAGATCCTGGGGCCACGGGCGCTCGAACGGGACATCGGCGCCAGGTTGCTCAAAGCCCGGGTGGACATGGGTGCGGAGATGCGCCACTATCATCCAGACGGTGAGGAGATCATCACCTCGTTCGTCCGGGGAATCAACGCCTACATCGACCTCACTCGCAGAAACCCGAAGCTTCTTCCCCTGGAGTTCCGGCTTCTGGATCTGATCCCTGGTCACTGGACCCCCGAAGTGGTGGTGTCCCGCCACAACGGCTTGTTCCGTAACGCATCCTCAGAGATCTCCACTGCGGCCCTGGTGGCCGCCCTGGGAGCGGATCGGACTCGGGAGATCATGGACCTCCATCCGGGAGAACCGGGCCTGATCCTGAAGCCGGGGCTGGATACCTCACTCCTGTCAAGGGACATCCTCAGGCTTTATTCGGCCTCTCGGGCGACTGTGAGGTTCGGGAAAGAGGACATCCAAAGTGAGGCCCACCGAGCATCTTCCCTGCAGCAGACTAAAACGCCCCCTGATGTGTTCACCATGCTGTCCCACCCTGAAACCAGCGAAGGAAGCAACAACTGGGTCGTCAGCGGGAAGCACACCTTGACAGGCGCACCTTTCATGGCCAACGATCCCCACCGCCGGCAGCAGGTCCCCTCGCTGCGCTACTGGGTCCATCTCAATGCTCCCGGCTGGGACGTCATCGGCGGCGGAGAGCCGGCACTCCCCGGTATCTCCATCGGCCACAACCGGCACGGGGCCTGGGGGCTGACCATCTTCTCGGTGGATCAGGAGGACCTCTATGTGTACGACACCCATCCAGACGATCCGGACCGCTACCAATACCGGGACGCTTGGGTGGACATGCAGGTGCTCCACGAGCGGATATCGGTGCACGGACAAGCACCGGCAGCCGTAGAGCTCAAATACACCCGCCACGGACCGGTCCTGTACCAGGACAGGGAGAACCACAAGGCCTACGCTCTAAGGGCGGCCTGGCTCGAAATCGGATGCGCCCCCTACCTGGCCAGCCTGCGTATGGATCAGGCTAAGACCTGGGAGGAATTCCGGGAGGCCTGCAGCTTCTCGCGCACACCCTCAGAGAACATGGTATGGGCGGATACCAGGGGCAACATCGGCTGGCAGGCGGTCGGCATCACACCGCTCCGGCCCGACTGGGACGGACTGCTCCCGGTCCCGGGGGACGGGAGCTGTGAATGGGACGGCTTCCTCCCCATCAGGGCCCTGCCCCATGTCTTCAATCCCGCCACAGGGTATTTCTCCACGGCCAACCAGGACAACATCCCACCCGGATATCCCTATGCCGTGGGCTACCAGTGGGCTTCGCCCTTCCGCCAGGCCCGCATCCAGGAGGTACTGGGGTCCGGCCGCAGGTTCACGTTGACCGACATGGCCCTGCTCCAGCACGACGTGGTCTGCCTGCCGGCCCAGGCCCTTGTTCCGCTCCTGCGAGAACTGCGCAGCCAGGATGCCGCCATAAACCAGGCCCTGGGAACCCTGAAAGAGTGGGACTTCCACATGGCCCCGGATTCGGCGGCCGCCACCGTTTATCAGGGATGGCAGCGGCGACTCTACGATCACATCCGGACGGTATGCCTGTCTGAGCAGGAGCAGAAACTGGCTTCCCGCATCCCACTGACCCGGATGATCGACTGGCTGGTCTCACCGGACGGGCGCTTCGGCACAGATCCTGTAAAGGGGCGCGACGCGCTCCTGCTCCAGGCCCTGGCGGATGCGGTCCAGGATATAAAAGAAAGGCTGGGGCCGGATATGAAGGGATGGCATTACGGCCAGGAGCGCTTCCATCACA
>JBGUED010000351.1:0-3288 GCA_041821525.1 Candidatus Aminicenantaceae bacterium
GGCCATGATCTCTTCCAGGTTCGAGCCCCTGCCTCCCAACTCTTCCAGGCGGCGGACGGCGTCAGGGGCCAGGTCGGCCCCGAACACGGATTGTCCGAAAAGATGCATCAACATCTCAGAGATGGCCAGACCAGCGGCACCCAGCCCGATCTGACCGATCTTCGACCGGCTCAGGTCCACATCCGCCATCTTGGCGCCGTTCAGGAGGGCGGCTGTAACCACCACTGCGGTGCCGTGCTGGTCATCGTGCATGACCGGGATGTCGAGCCGCTCCTTCAGGCGTTTCTCGATCTCGAAACACCGCGGCGCCGAGATATCCTCCAACTGGATGGCGCCGAAGGTCGGCGCGATGTTGGCAACCGTGTCCACGATCTCGTCCACATCCTTGGTATCCATCAGAATGGGCACGCCCGAAAGGCCCACCAGGGTTTCCATGAGGCTGGCCTTCCCTTCCATGACCGGCATGGAAGCCTGAGGGCCGATGTCCCCCAGGCCCAGGACTGCCGTCCCGTCCGTCACGATGGCCACCATGTGAGGGATGGAGGTGAAGCGCCTAGCCAGGCCGGGCTCTTCCTGGATCTTGAGGCATACATCTGCCACACCCGGCGTGTAAACCCTCCGGAGCTGGCTGAGGGTGTCGATCCGGTAGCGGCTGCGGATGGCAATCTTACCACCCTGATGCATCTCCAGGACCTCATCCCGGACCTCCATCAGCTCGGCACGAGAGGAGTTCTCAACAACCTTGATCAGCCTCGCCATATGGTCGGCGTTGTCGGCAAAAACCACAAGGTCCCGGATTACAGTGCCCCGGCCCATGTGAATGGTCTTGATCTCTCCCAAAAACCCCTTGGCATCTCCGATGATCTCCAGCAGGTGTCCCAGTTCCCCGGGATTCTGCTGTAGGCGGCACCGGAAAGTCCGCATCATTTTGTTCTCAAACCACATTGCGAATCCCCTTTGTACTTATTTAATTATCAAGAATATCAGCCCAGATTATACCCGATCTCTAATCAAAGTGTCGCTTTAATCATGTCGAGATCTCTGATCTACACTCCTCCAGCAGCTGCTTCGGCTCACGCAAGGCCAAGGGCAGTAAAAAAAATGCAGCCAGGATCCTGGCTGCATTTTATCTTGATAATGTCCCAGATCAGTCTAAGAGACTCTCGAACTGGGTTACCAACTGGTCTTTGGGCTTGAAGCCGACCACACGGTCTCTTTCCTCACCGCTCTTGAAGATCAGCATGGAGGGGATCGCCATGATCCCGTACTTGGCAGCGGTCTGCTGGTTGTCATCCGTGTTCAGCTTGACGATCTTAAGCTTTCCATCCATCTGTTCAGCGATCTCTTCCAGGACCGGGCCGACCATCCGGCAGGGTCCGCACCAGGGGGCCCAGAAATCGACCACGACAGGGACATCCGCTTCCAGGACCTCTGTCTGAAAATCATCGTCTTTGACTTCTTTGATAACGCTCATCGATATGCTCCTCTTATAGTATATTGCACTTTTATTATATAAGTAATTCATTATATGTCAAGGATTATTGCGACATACTCTCATACAAATGTGCGGTATCGGCGGGTGAAGCTGTGGTGTGCCACCGCGAGCCTGTCGTAACCACACAGATGCCTTGAGGTGGGCTCGCCCGGACGGCAAAACTGCTGATAGAAAATATTTTCACTCCTTTGTTTGGCATTCACTATCGGCAGTTATTAGGAATAATCCAAACAGCTGGGATCATGTAGGGGCCAAGGGGTAGGCTGGGTCGGGTGCTGCAGCGACGAGGAAGTGGCTCATGAGCTGTAGTGTACTACAGCGATTGGGCCACGACGAAGTCGATGCGGTGAGATTGGCCCCTACATGATCTCAGCTAGAAGTGTTTGTCGAGGACACGGTACTGTATAGCCTCACTAACATGAGCGGACCCCAGCTCCCCGGCTCCCTCCAGGTCAGCAATGGTGCGGGCCACCTTGAGAACCCTGTGAAACGCTCGTGCACTGAATCCCAGCTTGTCCACCGCGGCCTGCAGCAGCTCTCGTGTCGTTCCTGAGACAGGGCAGAACCTCTTGACCTCCCGGTTGCGCATCTGCGCGTTGCACAGCACGCCGGACTCCCGCAGCCTTTCCATCTGCCTCTGACGAGCCCGTATGACACGCTCCCTTATGTCCTCCGAATCCTCGGATTTTTTGCTGCCCAGAATCTCTCGGAACTCCACGCGCGGGACGTCGATCTGGATGTCGATACGGTCCAGCAGGGGGCGGGAGAGTTTCGCATAATACTGGATCCTCTGATGATCGGTACACTCGACCGATGAGGAAGACAGCCCGGCATAGGCATCCTCACAGGGATTCATCGCCGCCACCAGCATAAAGAGACAGGGATAGGTCACGGACATGGACGTCCGTGCGATGCTGACGGTGCCGTCTTCTAGGGGCTGACGCAGGCCTTCCAGGGCCTCCTTACGGAACTCGGGGAGCTCATCCAGGAACAGCACCCCCCGATGGGCGAGGCTCACCTCACCCGGCCTGGGAATCAGCCCTCCGCCCACCATCCCGGCGGGGGAGATGGTGTGGTGCGGACTGCGGAACGGCCTCAGCCCGATGGCCCCCCCGCTTTTGAGCAGGCCGGAGGCGCTGTAAATGCGAGTGACCTCCAGAATCTCCTCAAAGGTCATGGGCGGGAGGATGGTGGGCAGCCGCCGGGCCAGCATGGTCTTGCCGGCACCGGGAGGGCCGATCATCAGGAGATTGTGCCCACCGGCCGCGGTCACCTCCAGCGCCCGCTTGGCATGCTGCTGCCCCTGGATCTCGGAAAAGTCCTCCTCCCACTTCTCCGAGGGCCAGATGTCGTCCTCCCGAAACCTTATGGCAGATACCGCGTCCGGTGATCCCAGGAGGCGTATCACCTCTCCCAGGTCGTGCAGGGCAAAGACCTCGATCTCCCGAACCAGGGCCGCTTCCTGTGCGTTTTCCCAGGGCAGTACGATCCCCCTGAACCCCTTTTTCCTGGCCAGCACCGTGGCAGCCAGCAGCCCCTTCCCCGGCTTCAACCGACCGTCCAGGGCCAGTTCCCCTGTGAACAGGTAGTCCTGGAGGCGCTCCTCCGGGAAGGCCTCCAGATGGGCAAGGATCCCCAGGGCGATAGGCAGGTCATAGGCCGAACCTTCCTTACGGATATCAGCCGGGGTCATATTGGTTACCGTTCTTGCATGAATGCCGTGAAGAGCGGAGGCGTAGGTTTTGATGAGCATAAAAGATTTTTATCTATTAATGCCTGTCTTATCAGAATAT
>JBGUED010000352.1:0-3287 GCA_041821525.1 Candidatus Aminicenantaceae bacterium
GATCTCCACCCTGGACATCTCGGAGAGCGCCTCGGTGGCAGCCCCGGCTAACCTGGTCCGCATCGCTTTTGCCGTGGAATCCAATGCTTCGGAGGCCGGAGAGGCCGTGCGTTTGAATGCCGAGCAGACGGATGCGCTGCTCAAGGCGCTCAAAAAAGCGATCGGCCGGGAGGACAGGCTGGAGACCTCAGGCTACAGCCTCAATCCTGTCTACGGCAGGGGGAACACGCAGGTCACTTCGGGGTACCGTGTGCGCAATACCGTGACTTTGACCTCCAAGGAAGTCGAAAAAGCGGGTGCTTTTATCGATGCGGCCACTGGTGCAGGAGCCAACCGGATCGACAGCCTGAGCTTCGCTCACGACCAGGCGGAAAAACTGAAAGATCAGGCGGCGGTGAAGGCGTTGGAAAAAGCCGTGAAAACCGCTGAGAGGCTGGCAGCGGCGGCGGGGATGCGGGTTGTGAGGATCGTGAACATCGCATACAGTACGCCCGGCCCCAGGGTGCGTTTTAACCGTTCCGTCCTGCCGGAAGCCGGGAGCGGGGCTTCGACTCCGATCGAGGTAGGAGACCTGTCGGTGTCCGCCTCCGTGCGCATGACCTTCGAGATCCGGAAGTAGGGAAGCCGGAGAGGAACCTCAGATCCTTGGATCGGGTCGAGGGCGCTTTCCGTTCAGGGCTTGAGCTCGACCTCTGTTGAACCCCAGCCACCGCCGCTCAGATCAGCGGGAGTGAACCGCAAAACCAATGGATTTTTTTCCAGCAGGCCGTGCACGATTATCCGCAGCGTGCCGGTTCCCTTGCCGTGGATGATCCTCACCTGCAGGATGCCGCGTTTCCGGCATTCCTCGAGATATTCCGGGACCAGGTCCTTCACTTCCCTAGGATGAAAGGTATGGAGATCCAGCACGCCATCGATCGGGATCTCGATCGGCTCTTCCTGGTCTGCAGCCAGATCTTTTTTTGAAGTCGGATATTTTGTCATGGGATCGTTCTCTAGGGCCGGTGAGCCAGCCTTAACTCCACGATTTGCCCTGGCTGAAGTTGGATTATGAGCTCTCCCCCTTCACTCTGAACGGCCCTCTGTGACATGCCGGTCACCACGAACTCTTTTCCCTGAAATGGATCTTCCAGCCGGCATTCTCCTCCCTTCTCGGCCCGGATTTCGATCCGTGTTGTCAGACCTTCGTTTCGTTCGGCGGAGACCAGGAACGCGCCCTCGGCCCGCAGGGTGACAAAGGAGACATCCTCCCAGCTGTCGGGGACCGCAGGAAACACGCGGATGCTTCCCGAGTGGCTCTGCAGGAGCATCTCCTGCAGACCCGCGGCGGCGGCGAAATTGCCCTCCAGGGTGAAAGGGCGGTACGTATAACGGGAATAGCCCTTGCCCGACTGGTCGCCGTTACAGTGGAAGCCGCTCCTCAGGCAGAAAGCCTGGGAAAAGATCTCCAGGGCCTTTTCGGCTGCCTCGCCGTCCCGGGCCCTGGCCGCCAGGTTGGCCAGCCAGCTGAAGCTGTATCCGGTCCAGTAGTCCGTGCCCAGCCGTTCCAGGTCGGCCAGGGATGCCCGGATGATCCGCTGGTGCTCGTTCCCGTTCTCCCACCGGATCTGCCCCAGGGGATGGATGGCCATGAGGTGGGAGAAATGCCTGTGGGATTCTTTCAGGGGGATTCCCTCGGCCACCAGCAGCTTGCCGCTCTCCTGATCCAGGGCGAAGTCCGGCATCTCCGAAAGGAGCGTCCGCCAGTGTTCGGCTTCCTGGTTTTCCTTCAACTCCCTGGCGAGCTCCTCAGCCTTTTCGAACACGAAACGGATGAGGGACAGGTCATAGTTGGTGATCTTTGGAAACCAGGCCTCCAGCCGGTTGTCGTTGATCTCAGGGGACGAGCTCAAGGGCAGGCTCCGCAGGCCGCCGGGCTGCCTTTCTGTCACGGCCTGGTAAAATTCCGCCACCTCCTTGAACCAGGGATAGGCACGGGTTCGGAGGAAATCCCTGTCGAAGGAGTAGCGCCAGTGTAGATAGAAATGATGGGCCAGCCAGCCGGAGGTGGTGGCGGAGTGTGTGTACTGATGCCAGCCTCCGATCTGGTTCTGGTTGAGGTCCGCTGTCATGGGCACATTGAGGCCCGTGAGCCCGAAGAAGCGCTGCGTCCATTCCCGGGCTGTCTCCCGGGTCTGCCAGAGCCAGTTGACAAAGCCCTCCGCTCCCTCCAGGCGGTTGCCCGAATAGGCCGGCCAGTAGCTCAGTTCGGTGTTGAGGTCATGGTGATAGTCCCCCTTCCAGGGAGGCAGGAGCCCGTTGTCCGCGGTCCAGGGGCCCTGGAGGGTGATGGGCGGCGTGTCGGCGCGAGCTGCGGAGCCGAACTTGTAGGTCTCGAGATACCACTGTTGTTCGAGCACCGGGTTGGGAAGCCGAACCCATGACTTCTGCCAGAACCGATCCCACCAGGTTTTGTGGCTCTGGAACAGGGCGTCGTATTCCAGCCCCATGGCCTTTTCGCAGGTCCCGAGGGCCGCGCTCAGAGGGTCGTCGGCATCCTCGGATGTGGCGATCGACCATACTCCCATCCAGTGGTCCTGCTGTGCCGACCACATGAGGACCACGGCAAAGTGGAACTCTCCCCAACCCTTCTGGACGTACCCGGTCCAGTTGGCCTGGGAATGGAATTCTGGTGGGGCGTATCCCAGGAGTCCGACCTCCATGACACGAGTGTTCGCGGGATCCGTGTTCTCCACCGGTCCCCCGAACGTAGGGACGACCAGGCGGGCACGGACAGGAGTACCCGTGTCGATCCGGACAATTCCACAGGGAATCTCGGCATGGGCGAACACCCTGACCCGAGCCTGGCCAGCCAGGTCTACCGTTGCCAGAGCGTCTGAAAGATCCAGGCGGCAGGAGGAAAATCGGAGGCCTTCTCCGATGTCGAGCTCGATCCGGCCGGCCGGGATCTTGGTGGGCCCGGGGTGCCGATAGGGTTTCTCATACACGCGCTGCAGGTCCTCGATCCTTCCGTCTTTGACCCACTGCCGCATCGTGGCATAGGAGTATTCCCCGGAAGAAAACTCCGGAACCGGCCTCAGGTCCCACAGGTCGGTCCTGTCCAGGGAAATTTTAAGGGGGCTGCCGTCTCCCCAAACCAGCGCCCCCAGGAGGCCGTTGCCCAGCGGAAGCGCCTCGTCCCAGACTTCGGCCGGCTTAGTGTAATGCAGTCCGTGTCTCGGGATCGGTTGGCTTTGAGGCCTGACGAAAGGGGAGGAACTGTCCTTGCCTGGGGCCGGCTCCAGGGC
>JBGUED010000353.1:0-3262 GCA_041821525.1 Candidatus Aminicenantaceae bacterium
AATCCCCGGCGACAGAACAAGTGCCCCCGCTGCCGGGTGCCCCTGCAGGTCAGCTTCTACGAAGGCGTTCCGATCAAGGTCTGTCCGGAATGTGGGGGAAAACTGGCGGACGCCGCCCTGATCGACCGCATCGTTGCCCGAAGGGAGGTGGCGTTCTCCGACCAGCTGATCCAGAAGGCCCGGGCCTTCGAGGAAGAGTTCATGCGGAATCCCGCGCAGACCCGGAAGATCACCATGGCAACGCCCTCCAGGCTGTTCTGTCCGGAATGCGGGCACAAGCTGCTGCCTCGGCCGTATAACTATCAGTACGTGGTGCCGGTGGACAAATGCCTCTCCTGCTATAAGATCTGGTTCGATCCCGACGAGCTCGAGGTCCTGCAGATCCTCATCGAGAAGCTCTGATCAGCTGCTCTCCGAATGCGCATGCTCCAGGATCTTCAGGTAGTCATCTCTGCCCGCTTCCCGGGCATTGGAGAGATTGGAGTTGTTGGCAAAGGACTTTTCCGCGATCTCAAGGAAGCGCTCTTCAGGAACACTCAGGTCCCGGAACCGGGGTATCCCGATGTCCGCGGAGAGCTCCCTGATCTCCTGGATCAAGCGCAAAGCCAGAGCCTCTTGGCTCCCGCCCTCCATACCGACCGCACGGGCTAGATCCGCATATTGCTCGGCCGCAGCCGGGAGGTTGAATTCCATGACAAAAGGGAGGAGCACGGCATTGGCTACACCATGCGGAGTGTCCAGAAGCGCCCCCACAGACTCGGAGAGGCAGTGGACCCCGCCCACGTCGCTGTTACCGAAAGCCAAGCCTGCCAGGAGACTGGCCTTCATCACGCCATCGCGGGCCTCCCGGTCATCCCGGATATCTGCGCAGGCCCGCTTGAGGTAACGGAAACTCATGCGGACAGCCTGAACGGCAAACACATCCGTGACAAAGGTCGCGGGTTTCACTGTGTAGGCCTCGATGGCATGCACCAGGGCATCCATGCCGGTGGAGGCGACCAGGGCGGGAGGGAGTGAAGTCAGGAGATCCGGGTCCACCAGGGCCACAGACGGAAACATGGCAGGTCCCTTGATGCTCATCTTGAAGCGGCGGCCGGTGTGTGTGATGACCGACACCCAGGTGACCTCGGATCCGGTTCCGCAGGTCGTGGGGATGGCGATGAGTGGGAGCGGCAAGGTTGTGTACTTCTCCCGTCCCTCATATTCCTCGATACGCCCCGGATTGGCGGCCAGGAGGGCGATGGCCTTGGCTGCGTCGAGGGCACTCCCTCCGCCCAGCCCCACCACCAGGCCGGCCTTCATATCGCGGGCCAGAACACCGGCCCGATCCACGGTGGAATGGCGGGGATTGGGTTCGATCTCTTCAAAGGTCTTCGCCTGAGGCAGCAGCTCCTGCACACGCTGCGTGATCCCGGCCGCGCGGAGGCCCGCATCGCTGATCAGCAGGACTCGCTCAGGCTGGATATCGGCCGGCAGATGATCCGGCAGCAGGCGCAGCGAATCCGGACCGTATACGATCCGGGTGGGGTTGAAGAATTGGTCACTCACTTGGCCGCCCCCCGGAAATCCAATCCATCCTGGTTGACCATGTCCAGGATAGCCAGGAACAGCAGTCGGGCCAGGCCGGCACAGGCCAGGGAAATTAAGACAATCCTCGTTCGCCTGTTATTCATTTTACTGTACTCCTCCTCCGGGTCAAATTCGTTCAAGGGCCCGCCTTGTGGCCAGCTTACTTTATGTTAGAATATGAACACAAAAAGTAAAGGACTATTTGATATTGGGACATACCTGTCGGCAGCTTCTGGGTCACCCTGGTCTTCCAGTAAAATTGCTATTAACCGGATAATCTGATATTGTGTTTTTCCGGTTTTTCCGTCAATAACAGGAGGTCATGATGATCAAAACTCTGATATCCAGCACCCTCGCACTCGCCTTGATCCTGGCCCTTCCACTCGGCGCCTCTGCCCAAGGGAATACCATCGAAGTGGTCATGAAAACCAGCAAAGGCGACATGGTGATCGAGCTCTACCCGGACAAGGCCCCCCTCTCCGTCAAAAACTTTCTCACCTATGTGGATGAAAAATTCTACGACGGCACTATCTTCCACCGCGTCATCGAGAGCTTCATGATCCAGGGAGGCGGCTGGACACCGGATTTCACACAAAAGCCCGTAAACGAGACGATCCGGAACGAAGCCGACAACGGATTGAAGAATGAGAGATACACCATCGGTTTGGGACGCAGGATGGACCCCCACAGTGCCAGCGCCCAGTTCTACATCAACCACATCGATAATCCCGACCTCGACCATACAGCCAAGACCGAGGACGGTTGGGGATACTGTGTATTCGGCAAGGTAATCCAAGGCACGGAGATCGTGGAGGCCATTGCCCAGGTCAAGATTATGACCAAGAACAATATGCAGGACGTACCCCGCCAGACCATCGAGATCGTCTCTGTCCGGCGGAAGTGATCCACCCCTGAGTTCGAGCACGTGGCCGACTGGATCTTCGCCTTTTTCCACCTTTTCCTGCTGATCGGTGTGATCGGCTATGCGTTTTACTCGCTTATCTTTTACGGGAATGTCCAGCGCTTCGCCCTGATTTTGGTCTGCCTCGTGATCTATTACTTCTTCGTATTACACAAACCCGTCCGGCAGGAGATCGCTCGCCGCAAGCAACTAAGATCCGGGGGGGATAAACCATCGACCTGATCAGCCGGTCCATCCGGTTCCTGGCAGATCTCGTCTGGGGGCCCCAGACCACCATCCTCCTGCTGGGCGCCGGGCTTTTCCTTTCCATCCGCCTGCGCTTCGTCCATCTGCGCAGGCTCGGGCTCCAGTTCCGCCTGCTCTTCAGCCGCAAGAACTACGGCGAGACCGGAGTTCCCAGCAACGGGGACATCTCCCCCTTCCAGGCACTGACCACCTCGCTGGCCACGGTGGTGGGCAACGGCAACATCGCCGGGGTCTGTACCTCCATCGCCATGGGTGGACCGGGCGCAGTATTCTGGATGTGGATCCTGGCCACGCTGGGCATGGCCACCAAGATGGTCGAGGCCATCCTGGGACATAAGTTCCGCAAGATCCTGCCCAATGGATCGATCGCCGGCGGGCCCATGTACTACCTGCGCGACGGTCTGAACCTGCCCTGGCTGGCTGGGGCCTATGCGCTGTTCATGGCCGGTAAGGCCACCTTCGCCACCACCATCATCCAGTCCAATTCCATCGCCCTGGCTCTGCAATCCGAGCTGAATCTCAGAC
>JBGUED010000354.1:0-3256 GCA_041821525.1 Candidatus Aminicenantaceae bacterium
CCGAAAGCCGTGAGAAGATCTCGATCTTACGCTCCGGTTCCACGATTCCGTTGAGCACGAGGTAGGAATTCAGATTGGCGCGCTGCACAGGCTCCACGCTAACGGGGACGGCGTCCCCGCCGCCCTGCATGCGGGCTAGCATCGCCTGGACCTGATCGGGCGGGATCTGCCCTGATTTGATGGCCTCTTTCAACCGGTCGGGAATGTCGAGGCTGTCCACGTCTATCTCACCGGAAGCACCAGACTTATCGCCGGGTTTCTGTCCGGGATTGTTTCCTTCGCCGTGCTGCCCTTCACCAGACTTGGCCTGGGGCTGCTCTCCCTGGCCTCCGGGTCCGCCCTCTCCAGAACCGCCGCATCCGGTGAAGGAAAAAGTCAGGGCCGCTGCCAGCATGACAATCATTAGTTTTCGCATGGTCACTCCATATCGCTCAATCGAAGGTTATAGGGATATATCGATCAATCCAATCCATTATGCATACGATGTTTAGACGAGAAGTTTTCTGTTTTCTTCCCTAATTAGCATGTATAAAAAATCCCATCCATCATTCTACACGAAACCAAGGATTTGTCTATGGCACTTTGGTCCAATACCATGAGGAACAGGAGCCCGGGGAGGATTCCGATTACAGGGCTGTCCGCTCTAATTGCGATTTATGGTATAGTAATTGCATTCTTGACAGAAGGCACAGCACTCTCTTTTAATAAAAAGAGAATGCTTCCATATGAATTTCATGGGTAATATTACGTGCCTGCTGCATTACGAGGCATAATCAAGGAGAGTGGGATAATGAAAATTCGGATAGAACGGTTGATGGGGCAGTTTGCGATGTCTGTATCTGTCGGGCTGCTGGTTGTTGTATTTTGCGGATCGATCTCGCTTCACGGGCAGAGCCTCGAAGCCAGGGTGGCTGAGTTGAACACGCTCCCCTGCTGCGACTACACCGAGGTCCCCGGCGTCGTGTGGGCCGGCAACAACCCCCAGATGACGTTCGCCCAGCTGGCGGCCTACTGCGCCCCCATCGTGTGGTACTCGCCCGACGAGCCGCTCCTCATGGGCGCCAGCGGCAAGGACATCCGCATCCCCGAGACCATGCCCTTCGAGGAAGACACGGGGGCGCCCATCGTCTACTACCGCGTGCGCACGATCATGACTAGACCCGATACGGGGGACAACGCCTATGTTCCCGGGAACTACGGGCGCGACGACAGCATCATCGACCTGGAACACACCAGCGCCATCGACCTGGACTATTTCTTCTATTATCACAAGGAAGTGGGCCTGGGGGGCCACGAGAACGACTGCGAGTCCGCGTTCTTCAAGATCGGGGTCTGGAGGCGGGAAAACTGCGAGGATTGCCGCTATGCGCTGCTGATCACCAGTGTGACCGGCAAGGCACACGGTCTGAAGTGGCTGGACAACACTTTAGACGTGGACAATCAAACCGTCTTTCCCATGACACTCCTTGCCGAGGAAGGCAAACACGCCTCCTGTACGGACAAGAACGCCGACGGGTACTACACGCCCGGATACGACGTAAACCGCCGCGTAAACGATGCCTGGGGGGTCAGGGACATCATGCGCTCCGGGGCCCTGTACACGGGCGGATTCGAGGCCTGGATGGCCAAGGTGCGGCACGATGAACACAGGGTCTTTCCTCCTCTTCCTGCTGACAGCATGCTTCGAGAGAGCCTGACTATCGACGGGACTTATGCCCCGGATAATGCGGTTTACGAGATCCGGCCGCTGTCCCAGGCCGCCTATGAATACGAGCCCATGGCTCCCTACATCGGGGACAAGGGCACAGATCCCTGGCCCGCCCTGTTGGAGCTCAATGACTGGAACAGTATGGCCCGCTGGATGGAGGTCGAGTCCTTCATGAAATCCCTGTCTTTTACGTACCGGTATGACGGGGATCACGGCTTCTCCTTAGTGTTCCCCCTGTTTATCGTGAAGAACTTCGAGGAGAAGATGACGGGCGGGTATCTTACTCACCGTATATATTTTAAAGATAAGCAGCTCAGGGACTTCGGGTGGATGCTGCACTACACCCCCTCTGCCTCCCGTTGGCTCGACAGCTATCTTTCCGCGGGAGTGGAGTGGGATGTGGTCGACCTTCCCGAGGGGAGCGAGGATGCGACCAAGACCGACACCCATTTCGTGCTCGAGACCGGGATCAAGCTCCGCTTCAACCTGTTCTACACTCCCTTGCGGTTCATGAGCAAACTCTCGGACTACTGGGGGCTCCGGATCGGGATCCGGAACCAGGGCGCCTTCGAGATCAACAAGCTGGTCTACGTGATCGAGATCGGCGCCGGTATATTCTAGGGAGGTACCTCATGCTCCTGAACCGGTTGTATTCGGTCAAACTTGCGCCTCCCTTACTCGTCCTGATGCTGGCGCTCGCCGCCCCGACAGGCCTTTGCGGCCAGGATCAAGAGGGAGCTCAAAGCCTCACACAGAAATCTCTCAGCGAATTCCAGAACCGCCGCCAACTGAATGGCCATACGTTCATGCCCTCCCGGTGGGTAGGCCAGCCCTTCATCGCGGGCTGGCTCCGCATGATGGCCGGAGGGGGATCAGCGACAGGGCTAAAGGTTCCGGTCCTCAGCCTGTCGGGAGAGCAGCAGGGAATCTCCGAGGGCGACATCACCGCCCTGCTGCTCGATGTTGAATATCAGCATCGCTTCGGCAGCTGGCTCGCAGTGCGGGTCGGAGCGACCGGCGCTGCCAATATCGGAGCGGACCAGGTGACAGCTATCGCCCAGGGGATCAAGGCCCAGTACGGTTTCAACCTGGGAACGACCATCAAGCTCCTCCGGTCACAGAAGGTCATGCTCTCGGGTTCCGGCGACATCCGTTTCAACCAGGTCTATGCCTACAACCTCCTGCGCTTCGTCCGGAACGTCATCAACAATGGATTGAGCCAGGACAATACACTGCTCGATAAAGGGATGTCGAATATCTATACGGCCGGGCTTCGTTTCGCGTACAGCCCGAGCAGATGGTTCGGATTTGCTGCACTGGCAGAAGGCGGGTATGGAACCCCGTTCCTGGAAGGCCAGGACAACGACTGGGTAGGATCATTTGCCGTCAGCGTCGACTACGATCTCGGTGCCGGGACCCGGGTACCGCTGGGATTTCAAACGTTCGTGAGATGGAGCAACTTCAACGACCTCTATCCCGAGATTTCCGACAACATCTTGAACACCGGACTCGTTCTGGGCTACACCGGCGTGGAGAACTTCTATGCAG
>JBGUED010000355.1:0-3255 GCA_041821525.1 Candidatus Aminicenantaceae bacterium
TCTGAAGATCCTGCATGGACAGGGTCGGCGGATCCCGCTGATTATCGCAGGCCACAGGGGCTCGG
This sequence comes from Candidatus Aminicenantaceae bacterium, assembly GCA_041821525.1. Classification (GTDB taxonomy): domain Bacteria; phylum Acidobacteriota; class Aminicenantia; order Aminicenantales; family Aminicenantaceae; genus JAUXEH01. The sequence continues at coordinate 66 of JBGUED010000355.1, forward strand.
ATCTCGCCCGGGTCCGGGCTCGGATCGCAAAGAACGGGCTGGAGTCGTCTGTGCGAGTTTTGGAATATCCTCCGGATGAGGATGTTCAGGGCCTTTACAGCCTGGCTACTTTGTTCGTCTTTCCTTCTTTGTGCGAGGGCTTTGGTTTCCCCGTACTCGAGGCCATGGCCAGCGGCGTTCCCATAGCCGCCTCACGCGTAGCGGCCCTGCCGGAGATCGGGGGGGATGCCGCCCTGTATTTCGACCCCCATTCAGCCGCTCAGATGGCCGAGATCCTCCTGCAGGGATTGGAGGACAGCGAGATTCGCGCGGAGTTGATTGAGCAGGGCAGGAAACGGATCCAGGAGTTTAACTGGGAAAGATCAGCACGACAGACCCTGGCGTTCTACCGGAAGGTGGTGGGGCAGACGTCAACATGAAGATTGCGGTCGACGGATATGAAGTCCATACTCCCACGGGAGGTGTGGGCCGCATCACGTCCAGCCTCGTGTCGGTGCTTGCCGCGTTGGATCCCGTCCTGGAGATCGTCCTCTTCGTGCGCCGGCCTACGGGATTGGTGTTCCCTCCCAGCGTAAAGGAGCAGGTACTGTCCCCGGATAAGGGGTATATCCGATGGCAGAACCTTCCGCTGTGCCATGCCTTGCGGGCACTGCGACCAGACATCTTGCTGGCGCCTAACTACACCCTGCCTTTTTTTTATGGAGGCCCGGCCCTGCTCTTCGAGCACGACATCTCGTTCGTATCGCACCCCGAGTGGTATTCCCGCCGCGATGTACTGAAAACCCGCTGCCTGGTACCGCACAGCCTCAAGCGGGCTGCCGTTGTGCTCACGGAATCCGAATTTTCCAGACAGGAGATCCTGGCTCACTTCCCGTTTGTGGGGGAGGAGAAGATCAGGATTCTATACCCCGGTCTTGATGACCGGTTCCGCCGGCCGGACCCGGAGGCAATCTCCGGGTGGAAGGCACACAAGGGCCTCAAGGGCAAGACGGTCATTGGATTTCTGGGATCGATATTCAACCGGCGTCACATACCTGAACTGGTGGCGGCAGTCCGGTTGATCCGAAAGACCGATGAGGATGTGTGTCTCTATCTCGTGGGGCGGGATCGGACCAACCCGCCCCAGGATGTCGCCGGTTTGACGACCGAGGACTGGATCCGCTGGGAGGAAGGGCTCGGGGATGAGGACCTCCCGCTGTTCTACTCCGCTTGCGATGTGTTTGTCTATCTGTCTGATTATGAGGGCTTCGGGCTCCCGCCTCTAGAGGCCCTGGCTTGTGGGACGGTTCCCGTGGTGCTGGACCGGACATCCCTGTCCGAGGTCTACACAGGGATGGCCGTGATGGCAGCCCAGGCGGAACCGGGAGTGATCAGGAACAGCCTTGAGACAGCGCTGGGCGACGAGGCCAAGAGGGCCGCTCTCCTGGCAACCTTCGAGGAACAGCGGCATAGATATTCTTGGAAAAAGGCTGGAGAGGAACTGCTCCAGATCATCCGGCAGGCCGTGGGGGCAGGACGCCTATGAGCTCCGGAGCGCCCGGGCTGTCTGTGGTCCTCGTCAGCTACAATGGCCGGGAACTGCTGGAAGCCTGCCTGTGCTCTCTTCAGGCCGCCCTCTCCGATCTGCCTCACGAGACCATCGTGGTGGACAACGCCTCTCAGGACGGGTCCGCAGACATGGTTTCGAAACGGTTCCCCCTTGTCCGGCTCGTGCGCAACAGCGAGAACCTGGGCTATCCCAAGGCCAATAACCAGGGTCTTGCCGCGGCTCGCGGCGCGTATGTGCTGCTGCTCAATCCGGACACGGAGATGGCTCCCGGTGTGATGGGTCGGCTTTTGACCGAGATGAAGGATCGGCCCGATGCCGGGGGTGTGTCTCCCGTGCTCCGGCTGCCCTCGGGAAAGCTTCAGGTGTCTTTCGGCCACAAAGTCCACTTCTTAACGGAGTCCCTCAAAAAACTTTTCTGGAACCGCCGGCTCAGCCGGAGTGTGGATCGAGACAAGCAGGCCCGGGAAGTGCTCTGGCTGGGCGGGGCCTGCCTCCTCACCCGTCGGGATATACTGGCAAAGGCGGGAGGCTTCGATGAGCGGTTCTTCCTCTATTTCGAGGATATCGATCTCTGCTACCGGATCCGCGGCCTGGGGATGAGGCTGTTCCTGGTCCCCGAGGCCGAGATTCAGCACGTGGGAGGCGCGAGCACATCCGCGGTGAGCCTCTTCAGCCGCTACCACTACCGGCGCAGCCAGTTGTATTTCTACCGCAAACATGGTTCTGCACTCTCACGGTTGGCATTGAAGGCCTATCTGGGAGTGACATTCTGTGGGCTCCTCCTCCAAGGGGCCCTTCACAGGGCCGATGACATGGAGCTGCGAAAACAGTTTTTTGCTCTGCTGAGGGAAAAGTGAAGCCGATCAAGACCTGCCTGATGATCGACCGGGCCTTTCTGGGCGGAGGGCAGAAGAACGTGTTGGCCCTGGCAGAGGGGCTCGACCGTTCTCTCTTCGAGGTCACGGTGTGCTCTCGGCCGGACGGCCCCCTGCGCGAGGCCCTGCAGCACCGTGGCATTCCCCATCGCCCTATACCCTTTCGGAAGCGCTTCAGCTTCCGCCTGATCTCCGATGTCCGTGCCCTCCTGCGTGAGGGGGGATTCGATATTCTGCACACCCACGGCGGGGTGGCCGGGTTCTACGGGCGCAGGGCGGCCCGGGCCTCTCGCGTCCCTGTAGTCATCCACACCTTTCATGGAATCCACTATCTTCACACCCATGCGCTGGCTCCTAAGGCGGCATTTATCGCTCTCGACAGGAGGCTCTCCAGGCATTCGGATGCGGTGATCTGTGTGTCGGACTCCGTGCGGGATCAGAGCCTCGCATACCGGCTGGTTCCGGAGGACAAACTAACCGTCATCAGGAATGGCATCGATTTCGATCTCGTGCTGCCATCGGAATCCGAGGAGTTCCGGACACAGGCGTCGCGACTGGGGCTGGATTCCGCCCGTCCCCTGATAGGGACGGTCGCCCGGCTCGACCCTGTCAAGGGGCTGCCGGTCCTGCTCAAGGCTGCCCCCCGGATCCGGAGCCAGCATCCGGCGGCCCGCTTCGTGATCGTGGGCGACGGGCCTGAAAAGGCCCACCTCGTGGCTCTGACCCAAGAACTTCGGGCTCGCGAGTACGTCCATTTCCTGGGTGA
>JBGUED010000356.1:0-3247 GCA_041821525.1 Candidatus Aminicenantaceae bacterium
CAGCGAGAGGTAGAAATAGACATCGGATTTTTGCCGTTGTGTCACGGCCATGGCCCTGGCCTGCAGGAATTTCTGGAGGGCGGAATCGTTTTCCATGTCGTCGTAAAGTTTTTTCCCCTCCGCCATCAGCGTCTCGAATCGTTCCTGCTGAGCAGCCGAGACATGCTTGTTCGCCCTGATGCGTACTACCGGCCCTTTGTTTTCTTCAGTTGGCCCGGACGCACTTGCTGGAACCGATTCGGCCATGATCAGGAGCAGGAATGCCCCGATCAAAAAATACGCCAATCCCTTGGAACGAAAACGATCACATCGCATGTTTATCCCCCGATTTCATATACATAGTATCCCAAAACAAATGATGACTAAAAATGTGAATCGGGAACCTTCAGCTGCGTCTCGGTCTGCTCGCCGGTGTCCCGATTTAGGCGGATGAACCGCCCGTCCTCCATGAACATGCGGAACTCCCAGTTCACTCCTGGCTGAATGTCCACGGTGGTGGTATATTTTTTTTCGGTGTCCTCCGAGATAAAATCAAAAGTATGCTGCCCTGCCAGCACATTGAGATTCAGGGTGGGTGGGACCTCGCGCAGCAGCTGTCCATCCATAAACACATTGGCTTTGGGGCGGACTTTGATCTGCAGACTGACCTGGACTGCAGAGGCGAGCGTGTAGCTCTGTTCCAGGTCCTTGTCCAGCTGGATAGCAACCTCCTGGGACTGGTAGCCCTCTTTGACGATCCTCACCTTGTAGGTCCCGGCGGACAGGGTGCGCGTCACCGGAGTGGCGCCTAACTCCCGGCCTCCCAGGTATACCATGGCGCCCGCTGGCTCGGAGTTGAGCGTCAGCCGGTACGTCTGCTGCTCCAACGTGACATGCTGACGGTTGGATCCGCTTGTGAGGCTCAACGAAATATCCTTATAGCCATAGCCGTCTTTCCGGACACGCATGGTCCCGGTGCTCGCTGTCATCTCCAGGTTCCTGACCGGTGTGGTCCCGCGATAGGTTCCGTCGATATACACGCGAGCGCCCGAAGGTTCGGACGTCACCTCAAGTGTATACCCTGTCTTCTGCTCCAGCAGGTACTCCTTGGCCAGGGTTTGGCCGGTCTCGATGCGAATATCTTCCTGCTTCTGTTCATAGTTCGGATGCACGAGAGACAAGGCATGTGTGCCCACAGAGAGTTCCAGGCTGAGGGGGGTCGCGCCTTGCTTTTCTTCGTCGATAAAAACCTCTGCTCCTGCTGGGATCGAGGTAATATCCAATGTGCCCACATCGGCGATCACCGGAATTTCAGTGTCCTGGTCCGGTGGATCTGCCGTGGCTTCCGGATCTCCCTCTTCTGTGTTTTGTGCCTCCGGATCTGGTGATTCCGGATCCTCTAATGCAAGATCGGCCGACAGCTCTTCTGTCGGGACGAGTGTAAAGGTGCGATCGAGATCTTTCTTTAGTTCAATGTTCTCTTCGATGGGATGGTACCCCTCTTTGAACAGTTTGAGGGAGTACGTGCCGGATTTGACCTTCTCTTCCAGGGGTGTCTGCCCCAGCATCTCATCCCCCAGATAGACGCCGGCGCCTGCGGGTTCACTGGCGATCGACAGGGTTAACTCGGGGGGCACGGCCGGATTATCCCCTCCTTTGGGAAGCAGCAGCCAGATGCCCACAATTCCCAGAAGCAACAACGCTATAATGCCCGGGAACCCATACGAGGGGAAGCGCCTCTTGGGTTTGGCCACGATGCTCTCAGGCTTGTCCGGCATCACCTTATCGGTGGTAGACAGCCCCTCTTCTATGCTCACGAGCTCGGCCAGGATGTCCTGGACACTCTCATAGCGCTTGTTGCGCTCTTTCTCCAGGCACTTGAGGATGACATCTCCAAGTTTGTAGGAGACGTGCTCATTGAGCTTCCGAGGGTCGGGCGGCGGTTCGGTCTTGTGCTTAACGGCCGTGTGGAGCGGTGTGTCGCCTTTGAAGGGCACGGTGCCCGTGACCATCTCGTACAGGATCACGCCCAGCGAGTAGATGTCCGAGCGGTGGTCGATATCCTCGCCCACGGCCTGTTCGGGAGACATGTACTCGGGTGTACCGATCATGGCCCCGGTCTCGGTCAGGCCCGCAGACATCTGGGTGCGGGCGATGCCGAAATCCATGAGGCGGACATCGCCGGCCCTGTCGATCATGATGTTCTGCGGTTTGAGGTCCCGATGCACGATCCCTAAGTGGTGGGCCTCGGCCAGGCCCTTGCAGATCTGCTTGGCGATTATAAGAGATTTCCCCTCGGAAAGCTGGCCCAGCCGGTTAACAGTATTCTTCAGGTCCTCACCGGAGACATACTCCATGGTTATGAAGTACATGCCGTTCGACTTTTCCAGGTCGAACATCTGGCAGACATTCTTGTGCCGGATCCGACGGGCGACCTTGAGCTCGTTGCGAAAGCGCTCGATAGTATTCTCGTCGGAGGAGATCTCGGGGTTTATGAGCTTCAGAGAGAGGGTCTCTCCGATCTCGGTGTCCAAGGCCTTGTACACGCAGCCCATGCCCCCGCGGCCCAGCTCTTCTATGATCTCATAGCGGCCCGCAAAGCAGGCGCCGGGGGCAAAATCCAGGCAGGGTTCGGGGAGTATTTCGGTGGTGTTGAATCCGGAGTCCGAGCCGGGAGAAAGAGCAGCGGAACAGCTACGGCAGTATCGCAACTCCTCCGGGTTCTCCGCAGAGCATCTGGGGCATCTCATGTCCTGTCCGTCCCTGTGTACTCGTATGCACTATCTCAAACCCACTCAGCCTAACTGTGTTGCCCTCTACTACTATATACGTATAAAAAACCAAATCGTTATCCCTAAAAATAATGATTTTTGGGACGAGCAGACGGCACTCTGCACCAAGCACACATGATCACTCGCTCAATATTTACTCGATCTACCCTCCTTTTCCATAGGATTTTGAAAGCAGGATCCAAAGGCAGACGAGGTCACTTTGTTTTCCCGTCCTGTATTTTTTCGAGCTCGGCCAGGAGCCGGCGGGCCCTGTCCTGATCCGGGTTAAGGCGCAGGGAGGCTTCGAGGGCCGCCCGAGCCTTGTCCTTCTGGCCGGTCCGGGAGAAGCAGAATCCCAGGGCGTTGAGCAGCCTGACGTCCGAGTCGTAGGCCGCACTCCCCGCCTCCAGATCCACGATGGCCTCTGCGTAGCGCCCCGCCTGCATGTGCGCCAGGCCGCGGAGGAGGTGGTAATCGAACCTGAGGAGGTCATCCTC
>JBGUED010000357.1:0-3245 GCA_041821525.1 Candidatus Aminicenantaceae bacterium
GTCTCGTTCGAACGCGTGAAGGGGTCCATGGGAAGGGAATGTAGATATCGCTCGTCGACCAGGGTGTACAGGTTCATGGGGTATTTTTTCTTGTCGATGTAGTACTGGTTGAGCATGACGCGGAGGGTATGCAGGTTTTCCTTAAGCACGGCCTCACGCCCGCGTTTGAGAGCGGTCTTGTACTGGGGAATGCCCACCCCCACCAGGATTCCGATGAGCGCCAGGACGATGACCAGCTCGATCAGGGTAAATCCTCGCGAGTTATGTGCTCTTTCCATCGTAATCCTTCCTCCTGAACTTGAGGGTTCCCCGCTCACCATTCGCTGTAGAATGTGCCGTCCAGGGCAATGCCCTGGCTGCGCGTGTACACGTCGTAGACATTCTCGCCGCCCCAGGAAGTGGAATCGAAGTCGTCCTGGTAGGAGCGCAGGCCCCACTCATAAAAAGTGGTCATGGGATCGCGGGGGAGGCGGCGCAGGAACTTCACCGTGCGGGTGACCTCACTCCCGTCTTTGGATTCGGTCACCTCCACCCCTTCGAGCAGTGTCTCCAGGTCCGGGGGATAACCTTCGGTGTCCTCATCGAACTCGAACTTCTTCTCGTCCGCCATCTTTTTATATTCGTCGATGGCCTGGCGGATGATCCGGAGGTTGCGGCGCAGTTCGATCTCCCGGCCGCGTTTGACGGTGACCTTGGCGAGGGGGATTGCAACCATGGCCAGCACTGCAACGATAGCCATGGCCGTCAGCATCTCGACGAGCGTGAAACCCTTTTTGCGTTCAGAAGTTCGTAACATGGCCGTACTTCTGTTTAGTCGGCTAACCTGAGCAATTCATAAAATGTCGATACAGGTCATGCAATGTTCAGGTTTATGATCTGTCCTTATTATAACGGTCGCGGTTGGGATAGCCGCCGCGGCCGCCTCTTCGATCCCGATCCCGGGAATCTCTCCGGTCACCGTCCTGATTCGAGGAACTGTTGCGGTCTCCGCCCTCTTCCAGGGCCTTCTTACTCAGGCGGACCTTATTGTTATCGTCGATAGAAATGACCTTGACGCGCACCAGCTGGCCCATTTTCATTACGTCACGGATGCTGTTCGTCCTCTGATGCGAGACCTCGGAGATATGCAGTAGGCCGTCTACATTCGGCAGGATCTGGATGAAAGCACCGTATTCCTCCAGGCGCACGACCTTGCCTTCGTAGGCCTTCCCCACTTCCGCCTCTTCGGTGATATCCCGGATCATTTTTTCCGCCATTCTCACGGCTTCCATGTCCGGGGAGGCGATGGTGATCTTGCCGCCCTCTTCGATCTCGACCTTGGCCTTGGACTCAGCCACTATCCGCTTGATGATCTTGCCGGAGGGGCCGATAACCTCTCCCACCCTCTCGGGATCGATGTACAGGCTGATGATGCGGGGTGCATAGGGGGAGATCTCGGGGCGGGGAGCCGGCAGGGCCTCCTTCATCTTGGCCAGCACCTGCAGCCGGGCTTCTCGCGCCTTTGTCAGCCCTTCTTCCAGCACCGTGAGCGGGAGATAGGGGATTTTGAGGTCCATCTGGATGGCCGTGATACCCTTTTCCGTTCCCGATACCTTCAGGTCCATGTCGCCGAAAAAGTCCTCCAGGCCGGCGATATCGGTGAGGATCGAATACGTATCTTCTTTTTTGACGACTCCCATAGCGATCCCTGCCGGGATTATAGTGAGGGGGACACCGGCATCCATGAGCGCCAGTACTCCGCCACATACCGTGGCCATGGAAGACGAACCATTGGACTCGAGGATGTCGGAGACGATCCGAATGGTATACGGGAACTCAGCCTCATCCGTGGGGATGGCGAGCTTAATGGACTTTTCCGCCAGGGCGCCGTGTCCGATCTCGCGCCGGCCGGGGCCGCGGAGAAACTGGACCTCTCCCACGCTGAAGGGCGGGAAGTTGTAGTGCAGCATGAAGCGTTTTTCGCCCTGTTCACCCAGGCTGTCGATCCGCTGAGTGTCTTCGAAGGTTCCCAGGGTGACGGTGGCCAGGCATTGAGTCTCGCCACGCGTGAACACAGCGGATCCGTGTGTGCGGGGCAGGGAACCGGTCTCGATGGTGATGGGCCGGATCTGATCGAAGGAGCGTCCGTCCGGTCGCTTGCCCTCTTCCGTGATGCTCCGGCGGACCAGCTTTTTCTGGACCTGGTAGAGCAGTTCTTTGGCCTGCGCGGCCTGGTCTGGATCGTCCTGGGGGAGGGATGCGAAGACTTCCTCCTGGATGGCGCGTTTCTTTTCGTTCCTCGCGGTCTGATTCTCGGACAGGAGGGCGTCCATCAGGGCGGTGCCGTACTTGGCCTCGATCTCACGGAATTTTTCCTGATCCAACTCCGGGGAGGAGAATGGGCGCTTCTGGATGTTCAGGCGGGCGAACAGGTCTTTCTGAGCCTGGATGATCTGGTTGATGGGGCCCATAGCCGCCTCGATGCCCCTCATGACTGTGTCTTCATCAACTTCCAGGGCGCCGGCCTCCAGCATGACGACTCCCTGCTCGGTGCCGACGACCACCATATTTAGGGGGGATTTGTCAACCAGGCTCTTGGGGGGATTGATCATGTAATTTCCGTCGACCAGGCCGACCCTCACCGCACCCAGCGGGGTGGTGAAGGGAATGTCGGAAAAGTACAGAGCTACGGAGGCTGCGATGATTCCCAATGTGTCCGGATCGTTTTCAATGTCGGCCGAGAGGAGCATGCCCACGAGTTGGGTGTCGAAGGTGTAGCCTTCGGGGAACAGCGTCCGGACAGGCCGGTCGATGAGCCGTGCAATGAGGATCTCTCTCTCTGAGGGCCGCCCTTCCCGCTTGAAAAAACCGCCCGGGATTTTGCCGGCGGCATAAGTGTTTTCGCGATAGTCCACGATCAGGGGGAGGAAGGGCTTGACCTCTTTGACCTCTTTCTTGGAACATGCGGTCATGAAAACAACGGTGTCGCCGTACCGCACGTAGGCTGAGCCGTCCGCCTGACGGCCGTATTTATTCAGCTCTATGGTCAGGGGTTGATTGTTGATGTCTAAAATAATTTTATTGTCTGACATAATTTTCCTTTAGCTGGAGGCTACTTTCTGAGCCCCAGCTTTTTTATGAGGATTTCGTATCGTTTCTGATCCTGATTCTTGAGATACGTCAACAGCCGTTTCCTGCGTCCAACGAGCTTCAGAAGGCCTCGTTTGGAATGATGGTCATGTTTATGGGTCTCAAAATGTGTGGAT
>JBGUED010000358.1:0-3244 GCA_041821525.1 Candidatus Aminicenantaceae bacterium
CGCTCATCCATGTCGATACGGTCCCCGCGGACATCGACAGAGAGCGATTCCCTGAGGTTTTGGATGTCGTGGGGGATATCCGGGCCGCGCTCGAGATGCTGCTGGCCGCCGATATTGGCCCAAAAGAGTGGGATATGGATGCGCTCGCAGAGCGTCGGGAGAACATGTTTGCCGAGCTCTCCGGTCTTGAGGGAGATCTCAATGCACGTGCTGTCTTGAGTCTCCTGCGAGACACATTGCCTGAGGACAGCATCATGACGTGCGATGTGGGTGCTCATCTGCATCTCATCGGCCAGGCCTGGAAAACATATTCCCCCGAACGTCAGCTCATGACAAACGGCTGTTCCTCCATGGGTTTCGGAATTCCTGCGGCGATCGCTGCCAAGCTGAGCAGCCTCAAAGCACAGTGGCCTGCATCACGGGTGACGGGGGATTCTTGATGATGGTCGGTGAATTGGCGACGGCCATGCGCCTAGGAACCAAAATCATTTTTGTATTGATGTCGGACAGCCATTTGTCCTTGATAACCATCAAACAGGAGAACAAGAATCATCCCGGTTACGGTACCTGCCTGTTTAATGATGAATACATCTCCTCGAACAGCTTTTTCGGTGTTCCGGTATTAACCGCGTCTACTATCAACGAATACAAGGACGCCCTTGTCCGAGCGTCTAAATCAGCTGGCCCGGTTGTTATTGAAGCCTTTGTCAAGAAAGAAGACTATATGAACTTAATTTTGAAGGGGGATACCTGAGGGAGCGTCTCATCGTTAAAATCGGTCTCAATAGGGGAGCGGTTCACCGATGGAGTTGTCAATTTGGACACTTTGGGGAGGGAGGAGCTCAACCTCAAAAGCAAGCTTGAGATGTGTTTCGGAATGCCGAAGGGGGGACTCGAACCCCCATGAGCGAGATGCTCACATGGCCCTCAACCATGCGTGTCTACCAAATTCCACCACTTCGGCATTTTCAGGGGCAATGCTCGATCCATCTATTTCTTTTTGGGGGGAGGGCTTGTCTTCTCAGTCTCTGATTCTTTTTTTTCCGGAGCCTTTTTTTCGGCCGCTTTTTTCTCAGCCGCTTTCGGATCAACGGCCTGCTCCTCTTCCGCCTTGGTGCCGGGCTGAGTTGTCGCTGTTGCTGCGGGTTGGTCCTTAAGAGGTGGAGCCTGTTCGCCGCTCAAGACCGATCCTGAAGTCTGGCGGCTGGACATGATCCAGAGCCCCATGGATGTAAACATGAACAGGACAGCGCTGATGGTCGTCATCTTGGTTAGAACGGTCTGGGCGCCACGCGGGCCAAAGGCTGATTGGCTGCCGGCTCCGCCAAAAGCGCCGGCGAGGTCAGCCGCCTTTCCAGACTGCAGCAGGACCGCCACGATCAGTATGGCGCAGACCATTATATGGAGGATTGTAAGTATTGCTGTCATTTTTCTTTATACGCTCTTATCGATTCTTTTACGATCTCTATAAACGAACCTGACTCGAGGGCTGCTCCTCCGACCAAGGCCCCGTTTATATCTTCCTTTTTCAGCAATGAAAAAGTATTGGCAGGCTTTACAGATCCGCCGTAGAGGATTATAGCACAAGAGCAGGCCGCATTTCCATAGTTTTTTGAGAGGTTCTCCCTGATAAAAGCATGGACATCCTGCGCCTGCTCCGGGGTGGCTGTCAGGCCTGTGCCGATAGCCCAGATGGGTTCGTAGGCGATAATCACCCGGCTGAACTGTTCGGGGATGAGGCCGTCCAGGCCCTCACTCAGCTGACGCTCGACCTTAGCCATGGTCTGATTGTTTTCCCGTTCCTGTAGGGACTCGCCCAGGCACATGATGGGCAGCAGCCCATGGTTGAGTGAGGCTTTGATCTTCTTGTTAACAGTCTCGTTGGTCTCGCCGAAAAACTGACGCCTTTCCGAGTGCCCGATGACCACATACTGGCAGCCGGCCTCGACCAGCATGGGAGGGGAGATCTCTCCGGTAAAGGCTCCCTGATCTTCCCAGTACACGTTCTGGGCTCCCAGCTGGATGGGGCTCTCGCACAAGGTCTCATTCACATTGCTGAGTGCAGTGAAGGGGGGGATAACCACCACTTCGGCTTCCATCATATCCGCCGAAGCAGCCATAAGTTTGGCAACCAGTTCATCTGCTTCGGCAACAGTTTTGTACATTTTCCAGTTGCCGGCGATAAAGGGAGTTGCATTGGTCAGTGTCATGTTATTTCTCCGATAGGGCTTCGAGCCCGGGGAGGGTCTCGTTGGCCAAATACTCGAGCGAGGCGCCGCCGCCTGTTGAGATGTGTGAGATCCGGTCCTGAACCCCGGCCTTGTACAGGGCAGCGACCGAATCGCCTCCACCCACAACCGATATGGCCTCCGAGTCTGCCACTGCAGCGGCCACGCCGTCGGTCCCACGGGTGAACTGGTTGATCTCGAAGACGCCCATGGGGCCGTTCCAGAAGATGGTCCTGGATTTCTGGATAATCTCCCCGTAGGTCTCCACGGTGCGAGGCCCGATGTCCAGGGCCATGCGGTCTGCTGGAAAGGGAAAGTCGATGAGGATTTCTGCGGGGGCTGTGGCCGTCATGGATTCCGCGATCACATGGTCCAGGGGCAGATGGAAGTTGACCCCTTTCGCTTTGGCTTCGTTCAGGAGCGTATGCGCCAGTTCAACCTTGTCCTGCTCGACCAGGGAGCGGCCGGTGTCTTTACCCAGAGCCTGAAAGAACGTATAGGCCATGGCCCCTCCGATCAGGATGTCGTCGGCCTTGTCGATCAGGTTCCGTATGACAGGGATCTTGTCCGAGACCTTGGCCCCGCCCAGGATGGCCGTGAAGGGCCTCTTCGGGGCATGGATGAGCCGCTCCATGTATTCGACCTCTTTTCCCACCAGGAAGCCGGCCGCCGCCTTCTTGACAAACTGAGTGATGGCCACCACCGAGGCGTGTGCCCGGTGGCAGGTGCCGAAGGCGTCGTTCACATAATAGTCGATCTTCCGGGCCAGCGCACGTGCAAATTCGAAATCGTTCTCCTTTTCCTCGGTGTGGAAGCGGAGGTTTTCCAGAAGCAAAACGTGTCCGCAGGCCAATCCCTGCTTCAGGCAGTCGACCTGGCCGCCGATGCAGTCGGGAGAGAATACCACCTCCTGGGGGATGAATTCGGCCAGCCGTATGGCCACGGGCTTGAGGCTGAGCTCGGGGATCACCTTGCCTTTGGGCCTGCCCAGGTGGGAGGCGGCGACCACACGAGCG
>JBGUED010000359.1:0-3233 GCA_041821525.1 Candidatus Aminicenantaceae bacterium
TTCAACATCCTGGTCGGGCTGTGTGTGGGCCACGACATGCTCTTCACACAAGCTTCAAAAGCGCCTGTCACCACCCTGATCGTCAAGGACCGCCTCACCGGGCACAACCCTGTCATCTCCCTCTATTCCCGCTATCACAGGGACCTCGTCTGATCCGGCCTTGATTAATTTCGTTGAATTCCTGTGTGCGTGCGACTAAACTAGAGAGCATAAACACGACCTGACCCGGGAGGGGATCATGAGAAGATCTTTTGTGTTGGTTTTGGCCGCAGCCGGCATCCTGCTCGCCGGAGCCGTTATCTCTGTGCCTGCCGATGTTTTCCAGAACGTCAGGGTAAACAAAAAAGAGATCGAGGCGTTTTCCTACTGCGGCCTCCCGCATTCAGGGAGTTTCAGCGACCTGAGCACCGTGCTCAACGGCCTGCTCGGCTCGATGTCGAGCCAGAACATCGCCCCCTCCGGGGACCTGATCGCAATCTACCACCTCTCCCCATCGGGTGAGATGCCAGACCGCATCGAATACGAGGTCGGCTTCCCCATAACAGCCCAAGTCTTGCCCCAGCCCCCCCTGCAGAAAAAGGAATGGCAGTACCTACAAGTCGCCTATGCGGAGCACCGAGGCGATTACGATGATTCCGCAGACACCGTCGACGAGATGCTCAACTGGATCGACGCACAAGGCTACATGCAGGAGGGCCCGATCCTGGCGCGCTTCCTGGTCATCCCTTCTGACGACGTCCGCACCAGGGACCTGCGCACCGAGATCTGGATCCCCATCACCAAGAAATAACACGGGCTAGCCCCCAAAGGGGAGGCATTCCACCTCTTGAGGGCATGGCACGCTGCACGAATATCCTTCCCGGTTTCATCCCTTGAGATGATAGACTTATCCCGCCGCTGCCTATAGATTTGACACAGGAAAGCGAGGCTTCAAGTCTGATCCGATGACGAAATTTACATTATCCGGACCCTACATAGAATCAGCCCCGGCAGCCAACCGGTTCGAGCTGGACACAAGCTTCGGAAACCCAGTGCCAGAGCCTTCTGCCGAGGCCGTATTCAAGGCCTTCCTGGAGAACGCCCCGAGGTTCGCTGTCCAGGGATTCAATGAAAAGGGCGAGGTCCAGTTCTGCAACGCCTGCGCCGAGCAGCTCTTCGGCATTTCGGAAAACGAGATCCGCGGCAAGAGGCTCGAGGAGCCCCTCCTCCCGACCTCCAGCAGCAAGGAGTTCCTCAAGCTCCTGAAGACCGCATGCGAGTCGGGCAGGCATGTGCCGCTTCTGGAATGGAAAATCGAGGAATCGGAAGGCGTGACCAGGCACCTGCTGAGTTCCATCTTCCCCATCCACCACCCGGACCTGGAACCCATGGCCGTCGCCATGTCGCTGGACATCACCGACAGCAAGGCCATTACCGGCAAGATCCAGGAGATGGGCCATCAGATCGAACGCTTTGCTGAGATCTCGGGGGCGATCCTGTCCATCGAGAACGACACTGAGCTCTTCGACCGGATCGCCCAGGCCGTCGTCGACATATCGGATTTCAACCGCGTCCTCATATCCTATTTCATAGAAGAAAAGCCCTTTCGCGAGATCATCGGATACAAGGGAGTCCCTGCCAGGACCATCAGGAAAGTGAAGAAAATCCCCATGCCCCGGGCCAAATATCTGGAGTATTTCGATAAGGGCATAAAACTGGGGAACCAGTCCTGTTACATCCCCTACAACCTGAAAAGCATCCTCGATAAGAGCGCCACCATCTCGGGAGAGATGGCCTACCCCGAAGGCGAGGGCAACTGGCATAACGAGGACAACCTGCTCGTGGCCATGAAGGACCGCTCAGACGAGCTCATCGGGATAATCTCGGTGGACGACTCCAAGAGCGGCCGCACTCCCACGGATGAGACGGTCCGGCCGCTCGAGATCTTTGCCAACCTCATCTCCGAGATCATCCAGAAGCGGCTCCTGACGGCCCGGATCGCAGAGTCCGAGGAAAAGTACCAGGACCTCCTGGAAAACATCATCATCGGCGTCCTCCGGGCCACAACCGAAGGCCGGATCATAGAAGCCAACCCGGCCGCGGTCCAGTTGTTCGGATATGAAAGTCAAGACGAGCTCCTCAAACTCAAGTTCTCGGATCTCTATCAGAAGCCCGAGGATGCCAGCCTCTTCATGAACGAGATGGAAGAGAGGGGCGTCCTCAAGGACCGGGACTTCGGCCTCAAGAAAAGAGACAAGAGCATATTCTGGGCCTCGGTCACATCCACAGCCTTGCGGTCCCAGGCCGGGGAGATCCTGTCCTATGACACGGTCATAGAAGACATCACCCAGCGCAAGATCCTCCAGGAAGAGGTCAAGCGTCTCTCAATCACAGACGAGCTCTCCGGGCTCTACAACCGCCGATACTTCAATGAGAACCTCCACGAGGAGATCAAGGTCGGCGAAAAGTGGAGCAGCACCCTCTCCCTCATCATGATCGACATCGACGACTTCAAGTCTTTCAACGACTCTTTCCACCATCTGCAGGGCGATGAGGTGATCAAAGAAGCGGCCGCGGTCATAAACGAGAACATCCGCAGAACCAGGGATTGGGCCTGCCGCTTCGGAGGCGACGAGTTTGTGATAGTGCTTCCCGGAACCGGCAGCGAGAGGGCCGCCAAGGTCGCGGAGCGCATTTGCAAAGCCTATGCAAAACATGAATTCAGGCCCAAGGGCCGGCCCATACACAAGACCATCAGCCTGGGTATCTCAGCGTGTTTCCACTCCGAGAGCCACCGCGCGGCCAACATCTCACACGACTCACCCGGCCTCAACTACGAGGAGATAGCCACAGAGCTCGTCCGCCTGGCTGACCAGGCGCTCTTCAAAGCCAAAGCCGCGGGCAAGAACAGGGTCGTAAAATCGGGCCAGGCCATCGAGCTCACGCGCTACATGCGCCACTGAAGTCCGCCTCCCCTCTCCTTAGGTGTTGACTGAAGCTCAGGATTGCGTTATATCAATATTCCTTATATATAAGGAGCCGTGATGAACGAACAAACACTCGCTATAATCAAACCCGATGCCGTGAAAAAGAACCTGATCGGCAAGATCATCCAGCGCATCGAGGAAGAAGGCTTCACGATCACTGCCATGAAACTCCTGCACCTCACCAAAGAAGGAGCGCAGGGCTTCTATGTCGTGCACAAGGAGAGGCCCTTTTACGACGGCCTCACAGACTTCATGTCTTCCGGCAGG
>JBGUED010000360.1:0-3218 GCA_041821525.1 Candidatus Aminicenantaceae bacterium
TGTTCATCCCTCCTACCGCGGTCATGATCACGTGCTGGATGTCCCCCACCTTGACGCCGTAACGTGCCGCCTCCCTGCGGTCGACCTCGATCTCGATGTAGGGTTTGTTCCCGACCCGCTCGGCATAGGGATTGCGGGCACCGGGGATCTCGCGGATGATGCCCTCGATCTGGATGCCGATCTCTTCGATCACCTTGAGGTCTTCGCCGAACACCTTGACTCCGATCGGGGTTTGGATGCCAGTGGCCAGCATGTCGATGCGGTTCCGGATGGGCTGGGTCCAGATGTTGCTCACACCGGGGATGCGCAGGGCCTCATCCATGGCATTGATCAGCTTCTGTCGCGTCAGCCCGGGACGCCACTCTTTCTTTGGCTTCAGGCGGACGATGGTCTCGATCATGCTCACCGGCGCGGGATCGGTAGGTGTTTCCGCACGCCCCAGCTTGCCCACCACGTCCCTCACCTCGGGGAAGGAACTGAGGATGATGTCCTGCTTCTGCATGACCTCCATCACCTGCGTGAGCGAGGCGCCGGGCAGTAGGACCGGCATGAACAGCAGGTCTCCTTCGTTAAGCGGGGGCATGAACTCGCTCTTGATTGAGCGCAGCGGCAGGAAGGCGCTGGCCAGGATCAGGAGCGCGATCAGGAGCACCACCACCTTGTGTTTCAGGGAAAACCGCAGCACGGGTTCGTATATCCGAATGAGGAATCGACTCAGGATGTTCTTCTCGGGAGGCCGCATCCGGCCGCGGAGGAGCAGAACGGAGAGCACCGGCACCAGGGTTATGGCCAGTAGGGCGGAACCCAGCATGGCAAAGGTCTTGGTGAATGCCAGGGGAGAGAAGAGCTTCCCGGCCTGACCCTGCAGGGAAAACACAGGGATGAAGGCCACGATGACGATCAGGATGGCAAAGAAGATAGCGGACCCGACCTCCTTCGAGGCCTTGATCACAGTCTCCGAT
Source organism: Candidatus Aminicenantaceae bacterium (assembly GCA_041821525.1). Taxonomy (GTDB): domain Bacteria; phylum Acidobacteriota; class Aminicenantia; order Aminicenantales; family Aminicenantaceae; genus JAUXEH01. The sequence continues at coordinate 963 of JBGUED010000360.1, forward strand.
CGGCTCGCTTCAGGCGAGAGGGCAATGTGCCGGGAGATGTTCTCGGTCATGACAATCCCCGCGTCCACCATGACCCCGATGGCGATGGCGATCCCTCCCAGGGACATGATGTTGGAGGGGATCTTCAGGTAATACATCACCAGGAACGAGATCAGCACGCCCACCGGCAGGATGATGGACACGATCAGGCTGGATCGGAAGTGGGCCAGAAACAGCAGGATCACGGCCGCGGCCACGATGATCTCTTCCAGCAATGTGCTCTTGAGATTGTCGGTGGCCCGTTCGATGAGCTCGGTGCGGTCGTAGAACGGAACGATCCGGACCCCGTCGGGTAAGCCAGGAGTGACCTCGGCGATCTTGGACTTGACCGCCCGGATCACTTCGAGGGGATTTTCCCCATAACGCATCAGGACCACACCGCCCGTCACTTCGGCTCCTTCCTTGTCTAGGGCTCCGCGTCGGAAATCCGGGCCCGTTGTGACGGTCCCGATGTGCCGCACATACACGGGAGATCCGTCATGGCTGCTGATGACGATGTCTTCGATATCCTGCTCGGATCTGATAAAGCCCAGGCCGCGGACCACGAACTCCATGCTGTTCTCTTCGATGACCTTGGCGCCCACGTCCAGGTTGCTGCTCTGGACCGCGTTGAACAGGCCGTGAAGGCTGACGTTGTAAGCCAGGAGCTTGCGCGGATCCACATCGATCTGGTACTGCTTGATAAATCCGCCGACCGAGGCCACCTCGGATACACCTCGAGCCGCATTCAACTGGAAGCGGACATACCAGTCCTGGATGGAGCGCAGCTCCCCCAGGTCCAGGTAAGAGCGAATCAGTTCCTGGCCGTCAATAGAACACCGGCCGGGTTCGGCAAACCGCTCCCGGGGATGGTCTGGACAATAATAGCTGTTCTCGACCGTGTACCAGAAGATCTGGCCCAGGGCCGTGGCATCAGGGCCCAACTGGGGGACGACTCCCTCGGGCAGATCCTTCTGGGCCAGGTTGAGCCGCTCCAGGATGCGGGTACGGGACCAGTAAAAATCCACCCCTTCCTCAAAGATGATGTTGATCATCCCTACCGAGAACATGGCATTGGTCCGGATGGCCTTGGTCCCGGGGATACCCATGAGCCGGACCGACAGCGGATAGATGATCTGATCTTCGATGTCCTTGGGGCTGCGGCCGGGCCAGTCCACGAACACGATCTGCTGGTTTTCGCCTATGTCTGGTATGGCATCGATGGGGGTGCGCTGCAGCGCCCAGAATCCCCACCCTGTGATCAGGAGAAACAGCCCGATCACCAAGAACTTGTTCTTGATGGAATATTCGATTATGCGATCTATCATAGTGCCACTCGATTAATGGATGTGTTTGGAGGGCGGCTTATCCTCCTCGCCCTTTTCCAGGGCACCGCTGTAAATGGCCGCAGCCTGACCCGTGATCTGGCTCTGGGAGTCGATCAGGAAATTCGCCCGCACGACGACCCTCATGCCCTCCTCAAGACCCGCCTTCACAGCGAAGAAGCGCATCCTGCGTCCGTCGACCACGGCCACGGCCTCGGGCCCCAGGACTACCTCGTGTGCCATATAGGATCCGGGCTCATGTTCCACATACACCAGTTTGCGGGCCCCGGTATCCAGAACCGCCGCTCGAGGTACGGCCAGGATCCCACCGGCCGCAGAAGCCGGTTTCTTGACAAGATCCATCCCGCACTCCGGGCACTCGCCGGGTCCATCCTCCTGGACCTCTGGACACATAGTGCAGATCCAGACATCCTTATCCGGCGCGGCCATACCCTCGTGCACATGCACGCTGATGACCGCATTCGTATACATGCCGGGCTTGAGCCGGCGCTGGGGATTGGGAACGTCCACCCGGGCCTTGACAGATCGAGTCCGAGGATCGACCACCGGCTCGATGAATGCCACCTCCCCATGGAAAGTCTCTCCCGGGAAGGCCTGGGAGGATATTTCGACATGCTGGCCGACAATGACGTGGGCCAAGTCATGTTCGTAGATCTCGGCCTCCATCCAGAGCCGGGAGAGATCCGCGATCTGAAACAGGTTCTCGCCCTCCTTGACATATTTCCCTTCGACGGCGTTCTTGTGGATGACGGTCCCTCCGATGGGTGCATGGATCGTCATGTGTGTACGGGCGCTGCGGGATTCCTCCAGTTCTTGGATCTGGCCCCCGCTTATCCCCCAAAGCAGCATCCGCTTCCTGGCAGCCTCGACCAGGGATCCTGCATGCTCCACA